>JBMSAV010000114.1:0-3435 GCA_049414645.1 Candidatus Aenigmatarchaeota archaeon | reverse complement strand
GCTTTTTCTGTTCTTTTTTCCAGAGATTCCCGTAAAACTCCTCTTTGGACACGGAAAATTTACACTAACCGATGTGGAACTAACTGCAACAGCTACTAAATACTATGCAATTTCTCTGTTTTTGCTCCTTGCTTGGACAATTCTATATAGAGCCTTTCAGATTATAAACCGGCTTTTGCCTGTTTTCTTTATTGCTTTGATTAGTGTATTAGTTAATGGCTTTTTTAACTACCTGTTCGTAGTGGTTTATAAGCTTGGAATAGCTGGAATATGCTTGGGAACTTTTGTTGCTTACACCTTTCTTTGCGGAATATCCTACGGGATCTTGACACGAAAGCTAAAGGTAGGTTAAAATAAAAAGCTATGAATAAGGTTAAATGTCCCATATGCTATACAGAGGTTGAAGAAAGGAATTTTAAAGAAACTTATGTTTCTCCCTACAACAACCAAGAGTATAAACGCTACGAATGCCCAAACTGCGATGTCCATTGGTGGGAGCCGTTGAAGATTATTCCAGAGTTTTATGAAAGTGAAGTTTTTGAATATTGTGTTGCGTTTCACGAGGTTGTAGGAACAAGACTTGGCGAAAATCACAAAGCTTTTTTTAAACACTTTCCTTCCAATATAAGAGGTAAGCTTTTAGATGTGGGCTGTGGAGACGGAAGGTTTTTAAGATACGCTAAAGAACAAGGCTTTGAAGTGTGGGGGATAGACTTTGACAAAAAATCTGTAGAGAATGTAAAAATAAACCTTGGTATTGACACTGCTTTTCCTATGAGCTTGGAAGAGTTCTACGAATATGCTAAGGAGAAAAACTTAAAGTTTGATGTAATCACTTTTTTTGAGGTTTTAGAGCATCAAGACAAACCAAGGGAATTTCTTGAAATGGTAAAAGGGCTTTTGAAAGAAGGAGGATACATAGCGGGAAGTGTGCCGAATAGGGAGATGGTTTTAATTGAATCCTTCTGGAAATATACGCATGTTGACTTTCCACCTCATCATTTTTTAAGATTTTCTCGGAAATCTCTTGAAAACGCTATAGATTTATCTGGTTTTGAGGATCCTAATGTTTTTGCAATATTAACATACGAGCTGCTTTATTATTATATTGAAATAAAGCTACTTGGCAGGTTGTATAAGCTGAGAAATTTATTTAAAGGTCTTGTGCTTGGTGATAAAAGGAAAGCAATTGCTTCTGTAGATGATATAATAGCAAGTTCTACTTCCCGCTCTGAAAAAATTAGAGCTTACCTTTTAAAAGGTATTAGACTAATGAGAAACGCGTTGCTTTTTCCATTTGCTTTCGCATATATCAAAAAAGCTCAGCATGGGGGACCACATCTTTATTTTCAGGCAAGAAAGCCCAATAATTAGCCATGTGTCGAATAGTAGGCTTCTTTGACTTTAACTTCAACAACTCTCACTCCCTTGAAGAAACCATTACACTTGTGCGTGATACTCTTATTCATGGCGGACCCAATGATAAAGGTATCCTTTTCACTTGAAAAAGCTTTGAATTTTTCTGGATCTAAAGATATTGAAGTTTATAAATTAGATTTTGCTTTCATAGAACTTTTCCCTATCTTGAGAAAAAGCTTTTTGGAAACTTGGATAAGCTTAAAATAAAGCTAAAGGGTATGGTGTTTGGAGATGAAAGAAAAGCAAAAGTTTATGTGGTGGAGGAGCTTGTGAAAGTTAGTCCAGGTAAAGTAAAAGCATACATACTTATGATGCTTAAACTAATCAGAAATGCTATACTTTTGTCCTTTGCTTTGGGGTATGTTGGGAGGTTGAAGGAGAATGGGTATTTTTTATATTTTCAAGCGAAAGTATAAATAAAATGAAAAAGGTAGCCATTTTTGATTTGGATCATTGTCTTGTAGAAGTAAATACTTCTTTTGAATTTGTTAAATATATTTTAAAACAGGAGAAACGATTTTTAAAATTATTTTTTCTATACTTTGCAAAATTACTACTTCCTTTTTTAACTTTTTTCTTTCCATCTAAAACTGATAGAGAAATTTATTCAAAATTTTTAAAAGGATTTAAGAAAGATGTTCTCAAACAGTACGCTGGAGAGTTTGCTGTCTACATTATTAGGAATTTCTTAAATAAATACTTGTATGAAGAGGTTAATAAATTTAAGGAAAAAAAAGACTTTATATTAATTTTGGCGTCGTCAGGATTCGATGTTGTAGTAGAAGCAATATCAAAAAATTTAGGATTCAATTTTTACCTAGGTTCTGTGATAGAATATAGCGACAATATATGCACTGGAAAGTTAATAAAAAAATCAGATGGGAAAAAACTTGAATTTTTACAAGATGAAATTTTTCCTCAAATAGGAGATATAGATTTTCATAATTCTTTTTTCTATACTGACAATTTGTCGGATATTGATCTGGCAAAAGCTATTGGCAATTCTTTCGGTATTGTCAAATATAGCAGAGAGGCTAAATTTTGGGCTTTGCATAATATTCCTGTTATTTATAAAATTCCAGTTTTTAAACACTATAATTATTTATTCATTCCAACGCTTTACTATTTTATAGTCAGGTTCCCTACCAACTTAATTGGGAATATATATTATCATTTATTTTTTCCTTTTATGTTTGGCGTATTGGTTTCATCATTTTCAATTAAAAATATTCTAATTCTTTTACTTGCTTTTCTAGGATATGTTACATTATATGAGATAGGATACATATTAAACGACTGTGTTTCTGTAAAAAAAGAAGAGAAACCATCTATTAGAATAGATCCTAATAGCCTTTTTTGTAAAAAGAAGAATATAGCTATACTTATAAGGGTTCTTTCTTTTCTTTTCATCTCCATTTTGTTAATTTATTTGACTTCTAGCGTTCCTTACTTGTTTCTTATTTCAAATTTTTTAATTTTAGTTATTTTTTTAATAGTTAACAACCTAAGACAGCAGAACAGAAAATTTCTTTATCCTTTTCTAGCATCATCACATTTAGTTCTGCCACCTTTAGTTTTTAATCCACATCCAATTTATTTGGTTCCAACTGGATTATTTAACTTTATATGGCACTTTATTTCTGCATTTGAAAAATTTATAGTCAAATCTAACTTAAAAATAATTTTAATATCCTTACCTAAAATTTTGCTTTTATTCTTATTAACTGCATTTAATTATTTAAAACCTGATTTAATAAATTCTAAAGTTCTATTATTAAGCTTTTTATTATGTGTGTTTGATTTTCTTTACCTGTTGAAATTTAGCTTAATACAACTGAAAAAGGGATTTAAAAAAACATGAAAATTCTATCTATTCTTTCACCAGTAAAATTTGGCGGAGGAGAAAGATTACTTTTAGATCAGGCAAAAGTTTTTAGGGATAAAGGAATAGAATATGTAATTGTTTGTTTGAATAGATCTTCAGAATTTGAAAAGTTTTTAAATCAAGAGAATGTT
>JBMSAV010000113.1:0-28529 GCA_049414645.1 Candidatus Aenigmatarchaeota archaeon | reverse complement strand
ATCTTTTTTCCAAAGCTGCAAAACTCTTCTCTTATATGCTTCGCTAGACCATCTGAACTTTTTTCTTCTTTGCTTTAATTTTCGACCAGCAAATTCTCCAGGCATTACTTTATCACCAAATTATCTATGTTATAGTTTCTTTTCAAAATTTGTCTCAAAGCTTTTATATTTTTTCCGTCTTTTCCAATAACTATACTTTTGAAGTAACTATCTACAGAAATTTCAACAATAGTTCTTTCTTTCTCATTCCTTATTTTTATTTCCTTTATTCCTTTTATGGAATGTTTTATGAAAGTTGAAATATCTTTATTGTATTCAAAAATCAAAATTTTTTTGTTAAACATTTTTTCTAAATTCCTTATGATATGACCGTTCTCTCTAATTTTTTTCAAATTACCCTCTTCTACCAAAAAATATATTCTATCATCCATTATAATACAATCCTTTACATAAGATTGACTTACTGTTTCAAAAAGATTAATTGCTTTTATAGATTCTGTATCAAATACAATTGTCATATTAACTTCCTTTTATTGTTACTGTTGTTATTGGATGAGGTCTTCCACAAATTGTTCCTAAATCTTTACTGCTACCTTTAAAAATTTCAACTTTAACGTTACTATTAAATATAATTTTTTTAATTTTTTCTGGCGCGTTTTCAGCTATTATTACGACTTCGGGATTATTATTTCTTATGTATTTTAAACATTCTCTATATCCAATTATAACTTTATTCTCTTTCATCGCTTCCTTTATTTTTTCCTCTATATTCATATTCCTCACCCTTAAATATTAATTCGAACATCCCAGTACCTACAGGAGCTGGCTGACCAACCATTACATTTTCGAACAAACCTTTAAATTCGTCTTCTTCATTTCTAATGGATGCTCTAATTAAATGTTTTATTGTTTCTTCGAAGGCCGCTCTTGCAAGAACAGATGCTTTTGCACCCGCAACACCATATCTTCCTATAGAACTTATCTCACCACTCCATGTCATAACATCTGCTAATAATAGTAAGTATCTTATATCAACATTCAATCCTTGCTCTTGCATCGTTTTATAAGCTTCTTTTATTATAACATTTCTTGCGGCTTCGATTCCAAAGATTTCATAAATTTCATAAATATCATTAGAAACCGTTTTATGTTCATCAACTTCATCAAACTTTAAGATCTCCTTTAGATTAGAGCCAACCGTTTGTACAATCCAATTATCATCTTCTTTTCTTATTATTGCTGCTGTTATACCATCAATTCCTTCTACGACTAAATTACCAACTTCTTCTTTTAATTTTTGTAGGTCTGAAAATTGAATATTTTCACTTTTAGGATAAATGCTAATATAATCTTCCTTTACTTTAACTTCAAAGTTTTTTGACAAGGATGCCTTAATGCATTTCACTACCTTTTCAACTTTTCTCTTGTCTTCAAGTTCTATATTAATGCATTTTTCTCCTATGTCTATAGAAATATATTTAGATAAATCTAAAACACGCCTCTCTACTATTTTATACGCGAGCCTTTCTGCATTTTCTTTAGTATTGTATTCTTTTTTCAGGTATATTGTCATCATCGGCGTTTCTATATTTCTTTTTGCGTCAAATATTTCAACCAATCTAGGTAGACCAAAAGTTACTTTAATACCAGCAGCTCCAGCTAGATGATACGTTCTCATTGTAAGTTGAGTTGCAGGTTCCGAAATACTTTGAGCAGCAAGAATTCCTATAGCTTCTCCCGGTTCAAATCTACTATTTAAGTAAATCCTTCTTACTTCTTCAATCAATTTTTCTTTTTTATCTTCTTTTAGCCTAAATTCTTTTGAGACGTTTTCTATTTCTTCAATTATTTTTTTAGGAAGCATTTAATAACCTCCTTGCTATTTCTTTTACATTTATTCCTTCTTTTGTAATTTTAGATGGATCTAAACCATCTTCACATGGAACAAATTGAATTATTCTATTGGCAGCATCTCTTACTGTACCATCATATGCAACTTTTAAATCTTGTAGAGCTCCTATAAGTCTTCTCTCCATGTAACCTGAGTGTCTTGTTTTTAAACTCTTATCCATTAGGCTCTCTCTAGAATTCATGTTATCAAAATAGAATTCAAAAACATTTAAGCCATCTTTAAATGAATGCGAAACAAACCCTTTAGAAGCAAGACTTTTGTCATTTGGTTTAAAGTGGGGGAATGTTCTTTTATAATACCCTCTCTCTATCCTTTCACCCATTATCATTTCTTGTCCAATTAATCCAACTATTTGCAGCAAATTAATAAGACTTCCTCTTGCCCCACATCTTACCATATCTAATGCTGATGATTCTTTAATTCCTTTCTCTAATATCTCCATACTTTCATTCAAACATCTCGCTACTCTTTCCTTTATCATATTTTCTAACGTTTCTTCAGTAGTTCTACCTATCATTGGAATTAATTCCCCTTTATTAAACTTCTCAATAAGTTTATTGACGTCATTCTCAGTCTTCTCTATAACATTCGATATTTCAACTTTTACTTTATCGTCAACATCTAAATCTGATATTCCAAGAGAGAATCCTTTCATATCTAAATAGTTAATTCCCAATAAACCTATTTTATAGATAAAATCTTTCACAAAGTTCTTTCCATAATACTTTTCCATTTTATCGAGGATTACGCCCCCCTCAGCGCTTATTCCATTCTTTTCTATTTCACCTTTTGTTAAAATCCCATTTTCTATTTTTACTATACCGGTTTTCCCCCTGTATTCTATTGAAAAATCTTTTGGCAAAAATACACTGAAGATTTCTTTACCTGTAAATTCTTCTTTATCGGGAATTTCAACATCAATATCAACGCTTCTTATTAGCTTAACGGCATCTTTTCTGTTAATCTTGTTTCCATCTTTTGTTAATAAATATACTCCAGTTATTTCATCTCTCATTAATCCTATTATAGGTGCAGAGTATCTTGGGCTTCTTATATTTTTTTCAACAATAGATAGAATTTCAGATTCTGCTCTAGCTTCTTCTGTTTGTGGAATATGTAAATTCATTTCATCTCCATCAAAATCAGCATTATAAGGAGGACAGACTGCAACATTTAATCTAAATGTTAAGAATGGCATTACTTTTACTTTATGGGCCATCATACTCATTCTATGTAAGCTTGGTTGTCTGTTAAATAGTGCTATATCTCCATCTATCAAATGCCTTTCTACTATATAATCAACGCTTAACTCTTTTGCTATTTCTTCTTTATTAGAGTCTAAAATTCTTTTCTTTCTCCCATCAGGTCTAATAACGTAATTTGCCCCAGGCCACACGTTTGGACCATTTAATACAAATCTTCTTAATTCTTCTATGTTTTTTTCATTAACTCTAACAGGAATTGTTAAATCTTTAGCTATAACTTCAGGAACACCTACTTCATTAATTTCTATTTTAGGATCAGGTGATATAACGGTTCTTGCACAATAGTTTACTCTTTTGCCCAACAAATTACCTCTAAATCTTCCTTCTTTTGTTTTTAACCTTTGAGTCAACGTCTTCAATACCCTACCAGATCTATGTCTTGCTGGCGGAATTCCTGTCAATTCATTATCAAAATATGTTGCAACATGATACTGTAATAATTCCCACAGATCATTCAAAAGGAATTCAGGTGCACCTAATTCCAAATTCTCCCTAAATCTATCATTAATTCTAACAATTTCAACAAGTTTATGTGTTAAATCATCTTCACTTCTTTCTCCAGTTTCTAAAGTTATTGAAGGCCTAATAGTTACAGGAGGTATGGGCAAAACAGTTAGTACAAGCCATTCTGGTCTAATTTTTAAACCAAGAAGCTTTAATTCCTCATTGCTAATTTTTTCAAGTCTTTCTCTCACGTCTGCCGGATTTAATACTTTATTTCCCTCTACAAAAGTATAAGGCTTAATTAGTTTGATTTCTTTTTGTTCAGTTTTACAAAAAGGACACTTCTTTAAAGAAAGTCTTTCTATTTCTTTCCAAGGCATTTTCTCCTTCTTTCTATCTTCATCTTTTATTAAAATCTTTCCACATTTTCTACAACTAACTTTTAGTAAGAAATGTATGAATTTAACATAGTGAGGATGAATAACTGGTTTAACTAGTTCTAAACTACCAAAGTGACCCGGACATTCTCCAATATTAGCTCCACATACTCTACACCTTATTCCAGGTTCTATAGTCCCAAGCCTAGGATCCATAACTCCTCCTTCTATCGGATAACCTTCTTCATCGTAAATATCTATCTTACTAATCTTTGCAAAAGACATTTTCCTTATAGTTTCGGGATCTAGAATGCTAAATTCAATTTTGCTAATTTTTCCTTCATCATTTATAACTAACTTTGGATATATTATCAAACTTTTCAATTCATCTAACATTAGCTTAAATGCATGGCTCATCTCAACATTAACTATTTCGGCATCATCTCTACATATAGGGCATAAGTATACATTTTTAATCTTATCGTGAACAACAATCATTCCGCATTTTTTACACACGGGCAATATAACTTTATCAGAATCAAATCTTTCTTTAAGAGTTAAAACAGCGCCATGAGCTAACAAACAATCCTTTTCCATTTCCCCTAATCTTAAACCACCCTCTTTGCTTCTACCTTCAGTTGGCTGTCTTGTTAGTAAAGTTACTGGTCCTCTTGCCCTAGACTGTAGTTTGTTAGATACCAAATGATCTAATTTCATATAGAATGAACAGCCTATAAATATTTTTGCTTCAAACTTTCTCCCCGTTTTACCGTCGTACATTATTTCTTTTCCGCTTTCTTCAAACCCAAGACTCTTTAAAGCTTCTCTCAGCTCTTTTTCATTAGTGGGATTAAAAGCAGGTGCATCTATATATCTACCATAAATTGCAGCCACTTTACCAGCTAAAATTTCAAGTAGCTGACCTACAGTCATTCTTGATGGTAAGCCGTGGGGGTTGAAAATTATATCAGGAACTATGCCGCTTTCGGTGAAAGGCATATCTTCATGCGGAACAAGTAAACCTACAACTCCCTTTTGACCATGTCTAGAAGCAAACTTATCCCCAATTTCTGGCTTTTTTAAGTCTCTTAAAACTACTTTAACTAGTTTTGTACCATCTGTAGTTTGAGTTATATAAACTCTATCAACTATTCCTTTATCCCCATGTCTTACTCTTACAGAAGTCTCTCTTAGATTTTCCATTCCGGCTAAAAATTTATCAGCTTTACCTAAAAATCTGAGAGGTGAGGTCTTTCCAATAAGTACTTCATCTGACTTTACTTCTGTTTCTGGATTAACTATCCCATCTTCCGGTAAATGCTTGTATTCATCTTCGCCAGCATAACCTCTTATTCCAGGTTGAGGTATACCAATTACATCTTCTTGTCCACCTAAATATCTTTTTTCTTCGGTCTCGTAGGTTCTATACATATAACTCCAGAACATTCCTCTTTCAACTGAAGATTTGTTAATTACTATAGCATCTTCAATATTATAACCTTCATATGTTGCTACAGCTATTACTACATTTATACCGTTAGGATAATTTTCTGTTGAGTCAAGAATTTTATGAATATAAGTTTGCACAAGCGGTCTTTGTGGATAAACCAAAATGCTAGATTTACTATCTACTCTATTAAGGAAGTTTGTTGCGAATATTCCAATGGACTGATCTCCCATTTTTGCTCCATAATTTACCCTATCTCCTCTATTAAATTCTGGATAAGGGACGAATTGGGCAGAAAATCCTAGAACAACAGCGGGATCGATTTCTAAATGAGTATGTTCTTTTGTGACTTCTTCAGGTTTTATAGCAATGTATGCGTTTTCTTCTTCTTCGGCATCCAAATATTCTATAATTCCATTCTTTACTAAATCGGAAAAAGTAAGTTCTCCTTTCTTAACCTTTTCTAGAATCTCTTTTGTTAATTTTGGAACACCATTTTCAACTACTATTAAAGGTCTTACAACTCTACCAGCCGAAGTTAAAATTCTAACTTCGTTTAAATGTTCGTGATAAGCAACATTAACATAATATGGTATTTTACCCTCTCTTCTCATTTTCCTTATGTTATCTACAAATTCTTTGGGATTCTCAACTTTTCCTATAAATTCTCCATCTAAAAATACACTAGCTTTCATTTCCCCCCCTCTTTTATAAGGTCTAATATGGGTTGTATTTCTTTCCTTTCAACTTTAGTTGTTATCGTTGCGCTAATTGCAAGATATTTTCTCAAACCAATATTAGCTCCTTCTGGAGTTTGAGTTACGCATAACTTACCAAAATGAGTAGGATGCAATTCTCTTGCTTCGAAATGTTCTTGAGTCGAAGAAAGAGGAGAAACTACATTTCTCATATGAGTAATGGTTTTATTCCAACTACTTCTATCTAATCTTTGTGTAACTCCAGTTCTTCCTCCAATCCAAGTGCCAACTGCCATAGCAGATACTATTTGATTCGTTAATATAGCGTTTTCAACTACAGCTTGTAAAGGAGGTAATTTGCCTCTTTTTGTTAACTTTTGATAGTTGTAATTCATCCTAACTATCAGTCCCCATTTACCTAAAAGTATCGATCTTAACAATAACTCTAACAAATCCCCACTCATCTTAATTCTTTTGTTTGCATAATGATCGACGTCATCTTCTTCTATTTCTCTTAAATGCAATTTCAAAATCTTCTCTATAGCTTTACATAAAAACATAGCTTTTGTTAATCTGTTTTCTGGCTCTTGCCCTAAATGTGGCAATAAATATTTATCTATCAATCTTATTGCTTGTTTTTTTCTCACAGACTTTTGTGGAATTCTCAAATGTTTACCCAATTCTTCTATAGCTTCTTCCGCATTTCTTATAGGATATTCCAATATATTAACTAAAAATAATTCTTGTATTCTTTCATCTAGAGAAATGGCCTCTAAAATTTCTTTATCTTTTTCTAAACCTAAAGACTTAAGAATAATTACTATTGGTATCCTTAAAACATTCGCAAAAGTTATATAAATCTCTCCACTTCTTTTCCTTTCTATTAGGTGTTTCTGAATAAAGCCTTCTTTTTCCGAATGTATTCTTGCAATTTCAGGAACAGATTCATCATTAGTTTTTTCAACTATTATTCTGTCTGTAGCTATTTCTTCGACAAGCATTAGAATCCTTTCTGTTCCATTTATTATAAAATAACCTCCAGGATCATCAGGATCTTCACCAGCCTCTATAAGTTCTTTTTCACTCATTCTAGAAAGAGGACAAAACTTAGATTTTACCATTATTGGCAAATCCCCAATTTCAATCATAACAGGCTTACTTTCTATTCCGTTTAAAACTTGTGTCATTTCAACATACATTGGAGCCGCATAAGTTAAGTTTCTTATTCTTGCTTCCATAGGTAAAATCTTTCTTATTGAGCCGTCAGCTTCCTTAACTCTTGGTTCACCCAACTCAAATTTTCCAAGTTTTATTTCCAATTCACCAATTTCCGGAATTTCAGGTTTTATTTTCCCAATGTTTTTTATAATTTTTGGCAATCTCCTTTCCACAAAATCGTTGAACGATTCAATCTGAAAATTAACTAGACCTTTTTCTTTTAGATATGATTTCATCAAAATAGTAAATGCATTTTCCATTATTTTCCCTCCACTACAACCCTATAATGTACATATTCACCAGTGATTTCATTATACCTTGTTATTTTTATAATATCACCTGGCTTAGCATTTAATAGTTTTACCTGTGGGTCTGTAGTGTATATTCTTGGGAAGTTTTTAATGCTACCATATCTTTTTATTAGCTCTTCTTTCTCTTTCTCGTTAAGTATTTCGTGTTTTGGTACTAAAATATGCTTAGAGACATCAATCTCCTTTTTCATTTGCCCCACCACACTACTATAGTTTTACTTTTTAATATTATTTAGATTTTTTTTCTTAATAAATCTTTTTAATAGCCCTGGGCGGGATTCGAACCCGCGACCCCCTCATTACCAGTGAGGTGCTCTACCAGTCTGAGCTACCAGGGCGATAATTATATTAAATCAAGAAAATATTTAGAGCTTCATTAGCTGACTATTCCACCATAGAAATCATATTTTGATGCTATTTCTTTTTCAAACTTATTTGCTAATGCTTCATTTTCGGCTTCAATAATATCTTTAACTAAATAGAAGAAATCGTACCTACAAAAATACAAATCTTTCCCTTCTAATTTTTTTAGTTTATGCTTTATATTTATGGAAAGCCCTTCATTTTGATTTAACCAATTCTCTATACCTTTAATAAATTCTTTCACTTCGCCTTTCTTTATTACTCTATTTATCGGCCAACCGCAAAGAGCACATATTTTAGAAGATCTATCCTCCTTTTCCTCATTCTCTAAACTAGAATTTTCTATACAACTTTCGCAAATAACTAAACCATTTACAATCGAATAATCTTCGGTTTCATTCCCACATAAATCACAAATCTCAACTTCGGTTAGGTCCCCACTCATTGAATTATAAGAAGGATCATCCCTTATAGCCCCAAATAATTAATTACACATTTCTTAGAATTAATTAATGTAGTGAGTGGGGTTTTTTTCATTAACTTTTCTTACATTCTACATTTAAAAAGATTTCTGTTTATGAAAATATAAAATAAAAAAACTATTCGACAAGCTTGTAAACTTTATCTCCTTCTCTAACCCTACCCTCTACTTTTAATCCAATAGATTGTCCACTTTCAGCCACATTTATATCAACATGGTT
Organism: Candidatus Aenigmatarchaeota archaeon; assembly: GCA_049414645.1. GTDB lineage: Archaea > Aenigmatarchaeota > Aenigmatarchaeia > CG10238-14 > SpSt-28 > SpSt-28. Next base: position 19,793 of record JBMSAV010000113.1, on the reverse strand, counting down.
TAATTGCATTGATGTTACTGTTTGAGCGAGCTTTGTTGTTTTTCCTTCTATTTCAATTTTATCTCCTTTCCTAAGACTCTGTTGAAGTTCAAATACAGCAACTCCTATTTTTGGATAATAGTGAGTTACCCTTCCAATAAGAATTCTTTCCGCCATATTAATACTTAAAATATTTATAAATACTTCATAAATTGCCGGGGGTGGGATTTGAACCCACGAAGGGACTAACCCAGCAGGTTTCTTCATTAATCTGAGCTTATGTGCCTAGCCAGCACTTAAGCTTCGACAATGGCACTGCCGCCATCGACCAGGCTAGGCGACCCCGGCGATAAACTATTTTTGATTTTTCTATTCAAATAGATAAATTGCTTCTTATTTATACCAAATTTATGACTTTAACTTTAAATTACCCCCACTTTGTGTAGGTTGCGTGATTTCTGGTAATATACTCGTCTCGCAACCTATTTGAAAGAAGTGTGCCAAAACTGCTATTTGGTTGACATAGATTTAACGAATCTGTATTATCATTGTGATAAGCAAAATTACGACGATGTTGCATTAACTAGTGCGACTCATTTACCATTTAGGGAAAAAGCTTCGATCATCCTGCTTGTATAGATGTGATAGATTTGCCCGAAGTTAGAGCATATATAAGTTAAATAATCAGAGAAATAGAAAGAGTTACAAGAAAAAGTGTGTTCTACCATTTTTTCAACTGAAAAATAGGTCCGATGAAAGAAGTTATAGATCGATATGGTGTTGTTAGGTATATTGCTGGAAAAAATTGCGAAATAAGAATAGTTGATGGCTATAAGAGCAAATACAGTTATCAACGGGAATGGCCTAAAGACTCGATACATATTAATGACGAAGGAATAAGAAAGCTTCTTATAATTTTATTATCTAATAGCCCAACATTCAAATCAAAAAAAGATTCGTTTAGGTAGTATATTATAGAAGTCGGTTTATAAATAATACACAAAGAGAATTTATAACTTACTAACTTGTTTCTTAAATTCTTTCAATTTTTTCTCAAATACTTCTGTAGCCATTTCAACAATTTCTTCTGGGGAAAGTCCTGAACAAGTCTCTACTTCAAAAGTAATTTTTCCACTATCATCAATACTATAACCAACAACAGCTCCTTGCCATTTTATGTGTTCCCTTCCATACCCCAGTCTTGCATACGCAATCAATTCAATTTCTTGACCATCTAAAAGTTCTACTATTGGAATTTTCTCGAAGACAGGTTTAACGCTTTCGTCCTCTGATTCTAAATCTCCAGAGTAAACTGTGCATGGTCCCCTTCTCTTCAGTTTCAATTTTGCATAGCATTGAGAATCTTTAACACTAGCCTCCATACATTCTTCTGGCAACTTATAAGCTTTTCTATCATAGGTTAAAGGAATTAAACCTAGTCTATGAGCAAGTAGCTCATCATACAAGGCTGAGTCGTTTTTCTTGAAGTCAACCCATTCTATTGCCATTGTCGGAACTTCAGAAATCATTATTCTTCTTAAAGCATTAGCAAAAGAAGGTTTTATACCATCTACCACAAATCTTATTGTTTCTCTTGATTTTTCAAGAATATCTATTTTGATTGCCACAAAATCTAACCTCTTTGAATTCTTGCATAACTTGGTGTTATTAACAAATAATTGTCATCAATACCAACAATATCTCCATCAATAGCTGAAATTGTATTTTTTAACTTATCTACAGCCTTTTTTAGTTCATTTAAATTTGAGTTTCTTAGATCTTTTATGTTTAAGAAAACAATTTCACCATTTCTTAAAAATTCTTGAATTTTTGTAACATCAGCATAACTTATTAATTTCTCAACTCTTATTTTTGGTTTTATTTCTTCTTTAAATGCTTCTTCTCTAATTTCTATTTCTTCTTGCTGTTTCTCCTCTCTTCTTTTAAACTTTTCTAAAAGTTTTTTGAATGGCATAATAATTTATTGAATTTTAGCTTTAAATTTATATATTCGTTATTTTTTCTTTTCTTTTGCTTTTATTTGTTCTAATAAGCTAACAGCATTCCATATTTGAGTTCTGGTATAAAGAGGCATGTTCTGGTCGTTTGCTATTTCATCTAAAGTTATAATTGCTGTATTTATTTTAAGCTCTTCATCTTCTTTACTCATAAGAGCATTTCTCGCTCTTTCAACAGCCTCCTTTATATTTTTCGGAACACCCCTATCGTTAATTATACTATCCAATATTTCTATTACTGGCTTGTACTTCATTCAACCACCTTTACTCCTTAACTTTTCTTCAATATTTTTAATTTTTTCAATTAAACTTTTTTCAATATTTTCCAGACTTCTAATTTTTACTTCAGAATCGTCTTTTATCTCATTTAACTCTTTCTCAATTTCGTCTTTTCTTTTTCTTACCATTATATTTCCTACAATTTTGTAGACATTTTCCTCTTTGCTTTTCTTTAGCTCTTCTAACGCAGATTCTATTTCTGCAATTTGAATTTTAAACGCTTCTTTTTGGATTAACACGTTTCTTAGCTGTTGCTGTAATTCAAGGTATTCTTGCTCGATGTTTTCTTCTATCATATATTCTTAAAATAAAAAAAAATTATAAGCTTATCGTGCTTGTACCCTTTTAACGATTTCTGGTCTGAGTTTTATTAAAATTCTATAACCACAATAAGGACACATTATTCTACCTTCTATAAATTCGTTTACTATTTTTTTACATTTAATACATTTATACATCAACTCACCCTAGGCGGATAATAGGCTTGCCCCGCGAATTTAGCTCCACATTTCTCACAAACCCATATTCCAGTTCCCTTTCTCTTTAAATATCTCATTTTACAATTCGGACATATATGTCTTTGTTTTTGTATTTTTTCTATTTCAGAAACTTTCTCTCTAATTTTTTTACCATATCTAGCTCCAAATCTACCAGCAGTACCTACTTTTTTCTTTCTTCCCATACTCTAGCATTAGCTCTTTGAATTTAAAATCTTTAACAGTTTAATTATTTCATCTTCACTTAGTTCTTTCTTTATTTTCCCACTTGTATAGAGTTTTATTAAATAATCTTCTATTTGAGATACTAATTCTGGCTTAACAAGTCTAACTCTTGCTAGTCTTTCTCTTCCTTCCGGTGAGATAATTTTCCTCAATATTTGCTTTTTCTCTTCATTTTCTAGTATTTCCACCTACTTCACCTATAATTCTATCTAAAAACTTTCTCCCTTGAGGTGTTAAAACTCTTCCTTTTTTCTCCTTTTTTACAAAACCTGCAGCTTCCAATTGTTGCAATATTTTCCTTATTATCGATCCACCAGCCTTATAACTCTTTGCAGGCCTCCTACCTCTTCTTTTCCTACCACCATAATACGTTCGAAGTCTTGAAACACCAACAGGACCATCTATATAAATCCTTCTTAAAATTGATGCAGCCCTTATATACCAGAAATCGGGCTGTTGAGGAGGCCTTTCCCTATGAGGTCCACTTTTAACTATTTGTGCCCAAAGTGGAGGTTTTATTGTATCTATTTTCTTTAACTCTTCTTTCAATCTTTCTATTAACTTATCTGCCGGAACTTCAAATATACTTACCATACAATCCTATTTAAAAACAATAGTTAAAAAAGTTATCTATAAAATTTTCTTAACCAGCTTTGCCTTGTGATTTATATAGTTCTACAAGTCTTTCTATAGTATCTGCTTCTTCCGGCCCTTTATCTTCTCTTAGTCTAACAAAAGCTGGAAATCTTAATGCATAACCAGATTCGTAATTAGGCGACTTTTGAATTTCTTGATATTTAACTTCAACAACAATCTTAGGCCTAACTTTAACTTCTTTTCCTCTTTCTTGAATTATTAGCGGCTTTAACATTTCTGTCATCATTTCATATTCTTCTTCTGTCAATCCAGTTGACATCATTCCGCATCTTAAGAAATTACCAGTATCAGGGTCCCTAACTGCAAGCTCAAACGAAGTTAACCAATTCGCTCTAGCTCCTTCACCCCATGTAGCTCCTACAATAACTAAATCCAAATTCTCCATTGTTGGTTTTATTTTATACCAGCCACCGACATGCCTCCCAAATCTATAAGGAGAATTCAAAACTTTCAACATTAAACCTTCTTGCTTAGCATTTATCGCTTCATTATAAAATTCTTCTATTTTTTTTACATCTTTAGTTATTAGCTGCTTTGCTAGTTCAAATTTTCCCGGAATAACTTCTATAATACTTTCTAATATTTTTCTTCTTTCAATAAGCGGTTTATTAATTAACATCTCTCCGTTTAAATATACTATATCAAACAAATGAATTTGAATTGGAATTTTTTCTATCATTTTTTCTATATCATACTTCCTATGAATCCTTTGCGAAAGAACTTGGAATGCCATAGGAATATTAGTTTTTGGGTCTACAGCAATAGCCTCCCCTTCTATAACACATTCATTTGCTTTAATTCCTTTTTTACATAATTCTACCAAATCAGGAAATTGTTTTGTAACGTCTTCTTGTCTTCTAGTAAATAACCATATTTTATCGTTTTTCTTCATTATTATCGTTCTCATCCCATCATACTTCCATTCGGCAGCTACTTCACCAAACTCTCTAACAACTTCCTCTATACTTTCTGCTTTTTCTCCAAGCATCACTTGTATAGGTCTGCCTATCTCTATTTTAACGTTTTTTAAACCTTCTATTCCTTTTTCTTTAGCTATTTTTGCTACTAAAGAAAAATCAGAAAGAATATTCCAAGCGTAATCAACGGCTTCTTCCGACCTTTCTTTCTCTTCTTTAGTTTTAATTGGTAGAAATGCCTCAACTATAGCGTCTCTTATCAATCCTTCCGCTACTCCGATTCTTAATTCACCAAGAATAGTTCTTGTGACATATTTTGCTTCTTTAGGTTCAGCCATAAGCAATAAATGGTAAATCGTTTGTATTTTTCTCTCTTGTGATCCTTCTCCCGAAAATAATGGTAATTTTCTCAATTCTTCAAAAACTTTTTCCACACTCAAAGTTTTTTTAATTAGTGTAACTTGTTTTTTATTCTTCGACAACTTTTCAGCAACTAATCCTAGATCTCCAAGCCTTGCAAATTCTTCTTCTATCTTTTCTTCTGAAGTACCATAGGCTTTGGCCATCGCTTTTATCATTAGCTGAGTAGCTATTCCTAATTCAAGTTGAGTATATTTTGGGTAAACAATTCCTTGAACTAGAAAGACAACTTTTTCTAATTCCTCTAAAGAACATTTAGAAAAAAGTTCTGCTAAAATTTTTGTCTTTTCCAGCTTAGATGATTCCTTCTCTAATCTTTCATAATAATCGCAAAGAAGCTTGTATTCCATAAACTTTATTCCTTGTGAAATGTAAAAGCTTTAAAACTTGAACTTCTATTTATAATTGTAAAGTCAATATCGGAGAAAAAGAAAATGGGCCATATATTTTACGATAGAAGCTGGAAGTATAAGGTTTGCGAGGTTTGTAGAAAGAATTCTCATGAAGAGGTAGAGATGATTAAACAAGTTATTGAAGAAAACAATTTTAAAGAAGAGTTCTGGGTTTGTCCTGTATGCGGAGCTACTAAAAAATATTAAAATCAATTAAAGAAATGGAGGAAATTAGAAAAGAACAAGAGAAAAAAATTTCCCCAGAATGGCTTTTAGATTGTGTTTGTTTGGAAGACAAAGGTCATACTTTAGTTATTTCACCAAATGAATGCTTTAAACACGGAATAACAACAATAAAGATAACATTGGGAAGATTCAGCTCCCCAACAGTTCTTACTTATAAAATAAGCGAGATTTACAAAGAAAAAAAAGGATAAATTCGTTAAATAAAATCTAATATGGATGTCTTTGAAGCAATAGCAAAAAGAAGAAGCATAAGAAAGTATCAAGATAAAGATGTTGATGATAGGCTTATAGGAGTTTTACTTTGGGCTGCAGCTCAGGCACCCTCTGCAGGCAACTTACAAGAATGGAGGTTTATTGTTGTAAGAGATAAGAAAACTAAAGAGCTTTTATATAACGCTGCTCTAAAACAAGATCATGTTAAAGAGGCTCCAGTTTTGATAGTTGTTGCTGCTGACTTAGAGATTCAAAGTTTAAAATATGGAAAGAGAGGCGAATTAGTTTATGCGTTGCTTGATTGTGCTGCAGCGATAGAAAACATGCTTTTGGCAGCTACTTCAATTGGATTAGGTGCATGTTGGGTTAGTGCTTTTGATGAGGAAGACGTCAAAAACATTTTAAGGTTGCCTGATTTTATAAGGCCAATAGCAATAATAACTGTCGGCTATCCTGCAGAGGAACCCGAGAAAAAAGAAGTTGATTATTCTAGATTCGCATTTGTAGAATTTTACGGTAAGAAGTTCGATTTCGAATTTAAAACTTTACATGAACTAATAATGGAAAGCTTTGAAAAGATTAGAGAATTTATAGCTAAAAAACAAAAATAAGGATGGTGAGAAAATGAAGTGGTTTTTTGCTTTATTAATATTTATTTCTTTATTGAAATTTTCTTTAGGTCAAACAGAAAGCATAACTGTTTATGCTGGAGAATCTAAGACAATAAATTTCACTTTAATAAATGCCGCAAATGAAAAAGAGGCTTATACAATTTTCTTAAGTGGACCAATTGCGTATTTTGCTGAGAGAAAGGTTCTTATAGATGTTTATCCTAAGTTTGTTGAATTATTACCTAATGAATCTACTAAGATAACTTTGTATATTTTTGCTTCAAAAGATGCTAAGGAGATATCTCCAAACCTATTTACTTTAACAATTTCTTCTAAAAATCAAACAATAGAAAAAAATATAGTAATTTATGTTTTAAGGAAGTTTCCAGTAGTAATTTCTTACGTTAATCTTTCAAACTATAGTATTCTACCTTTGGAAAGTACTAAAATAAACGTTGGGATCCAAAATCTAAAGAATGAAGTAACGCCTAACTATAAACTTTTGTTTATTATTACAAAAGAAGGCAAGGAAGTATTTAGAAAAGAAGTTATAACAGATTTTATAGAGGCTAATAGTAAAATAGAAGTTTCTCAAACTTTCAATGCAGATAAATATCAAGAAGCAGGAGTTTATGATGTTTTTGTTAGGTTAGAAACTTTAAAAGGAGAATACATAGATGAGGGGAAAACTAAGTTTGAAGTTAAGGCAATAGTTAAGTTGCCACAAGAATATACACAAAAAGATGTTAAATATTCTTTACTTTCAGCAAAAGTTTTTGTGAGAGTGAAGAATGAGGGAAATGTTTTTAGTGATCAATTTTACATAGAAGAGAGAGTTCCCATTTTCATGAAAGATTTTGTTAAGGCTTACGTTCCGTATTCTGAACAAAAGATAGAAGGAGGTTTTGCTGTTTATAGATGGTTAGTAAAATCTTTGGCTCCAGGAGAGAGTGTTATTATAGAATATGAGATCTCTCTTTGGCAGACATGGGTGGGTTTGGTTGCAATAATTCTAGCTATAATTTACTTTTTCAAAAGAAGCTTCCGACCTTCTATAATTAAAACTGTTAAGATTGAAGACAAAAAATTAAAAGTTCATATAAAGGTAAAAAACAACTCTAAGTCTTTAATGAAAAACGTTGAAATAATTGAAGAAGTATTGCCTATGTTAAAAATAGAATCTAATATCGGTTTGGAATTTGAAGAAAAAAAGGTTGGTAAGAAGAGGTATTTGGTTTGGAAGATAGATGAGTTAAAGAAAGATGAAGAAGTTATTGTAGGATATATAGCTTCATCTTTAGTTGAGATTATCTCTTTAGAATTACCAAAAACAATAGTTAATTATTTTGATGAGAAGGGAAGAAAGAAAATTTTACAGTGAAAAATTAAATTATTTTTTGATAAATATTTCTATTCTAACCCGCCCTAGCTCAACTGGCAGAGCGCCCGGCTGTAGAGCCTTGCTTTTTGCGAGGCTTGTAAGCAGGTGCTCGAAACCGGGAGGTTCAGGGTTCGAGTCCCTGGGGCGGGATTTTTTATTTTTATTTTTCAAAAATGCTTATGAGAAAATTTTGTATTGCATACATTACGTTTCCTTCTAAGAAAGATGCATATAGAATAGCAAAAGAACTTTTGGAGAAAAGAATAATTGTTTGTTGCAACATTTTTCCTATAAAAAGTTTTTATTGGTGGGAAGGAAAGATAGAAAAATCCAAAGAATTTGTTTTAATCGCAAAAGCGTTGAAGAAGAATATTGGAAAGCTCGAGAAGCTCGTCAAGAAGTTACATCCCTATAAAATTCCTTTTATTGGTATTTTCGACGTTAAAATAAATGAAGAATATTTTCAATGGGCTAAAGGACTAAAGTAAATTCTACTTTATATATTTTAAAGAAAAGAAGTCTTTTTTAATTTTCCATTACTAGCGAAAATATGCCTATTGTTAATACAAAAATTAAATGTCCAAGATGTGAAAGATTAATTACTAAAAAAGTTGTTTTAGTTAACGAAGGAAGATGCGTTTATTGTGGCTATTTGATTGCCAAGCCAATAATAAGCTTTGCTAACGGTAATAAATCTATTCAACAATAAAACTTTCTTCCCATTGGGCAACTAGACTGTTGCTCTCTTCTTTTAAAACCGGATAATCAATCAAACATCCTCTATCTAACAAATCTCTTATAGCAAACTCAAGTTTGACCCTTGGTATATCTTTCAACCATCTTTTAGCAAAAGGTAAGCCTTCAAATTTGCTTTTAGCAATTTCAATTATCTTCTTGCCTTCTCTAATTCTCGAGCCTCTATCTTCTTTAAACTGAAATATTTGAATTTCTGAACCCTCTTTAACCCATCCAGAACCGTTTGTAACAAATACTTCTATAGCTAAAGCCTGATTTTTAGGTATTTTCGTTTCTATTTCGTTTCTAACATTAGGTATGGAAACACCATGAACAACGTATCTATCAAGAAAATGGCCAGTTAAGTTTTTAACTACTTTAAAGCCAGAAGAAGTAACAGTATTTTCTATGACTTCTGAAATCTCACTTATCTTCACGTTTTCCCTTAAAATTTTCCTAGCTTCTTCGACAGCTTTCTTTGCTGTCTCTATCATTGGATGTGAGTTTTTTCCAACTAGAATTGTAAAAGCGTTATCGCTTATATAACCATCTACATGTAAGCCAACATCTATTTTAACCATATCACCCTCTTTTAAAATAGTTTGATCATCTATAGAAGGGGTATAATGTGCAGCAATTTCATTAATTCCTATGTTTACGGGAAAAGCTGGTTTTGCTCCAACTTCAAAAATCTTATTCTCTATCGCTTCAGCAATTTCCAATATTTTAGCATTTGGTTTGACCAGTTCTTTGGCGTATTCTAAGACAATTTTCATCTTTTCAAAAGCTTCCTTTTGCTTTCTAATTGCTTCTTCATCCATGTCATTACCATTAAAAATTAAAAGAATGAAGTTTATCCAAATAGTGCACTCAATCCTGCTACTGCCTCTTCTGCTTTTTTCTTCGCTTCCTCTTCCTCCCCACCTTTTTCTCCTTCTTTCTTTTCTTGAGTTGTTGTTGTTGGCTGTACTTGAATTGCTACAGCTTGTTTTAATGCTTCATCTATATTAACCCCTTGTAGAGCCGCTATTAACGCTTTAATTTTTGCTTCTTCTACTTGAGCACCTGTAGCTTCCAATATTTTTTTTAAGTTTTCTTCGTTTATCTCCTTCTTTGCTTCGTGTAACATTAATGCGGCATATACTTCAATCATTTTTCACCACCAAATTTTCTATCGTTTTAGCGTTCAAATAACATTTTGAAATTAAGATATTTATGTTTTCTTTCATTGGATATCCTATATTTACACTCAAATTCAAAGCACTTTGATAAGCTTGGGTTAATAACTTCGGATATTCGAATATTAAATTCAATGTATCTTTTGTGTATAAAACTCCGTCATAAAACAAACCTAAAACATTTAACCTAACCTTTTTTACTTTAATTTTTAGCTTTCTTAAAAGAGAAGCTAATTCTTTACTTATTTTATCCCCTCTTTTAGCAACCTGGGTATCTTTCTTTACAGCTATAAAACCAGCTTCTACTCCCGCAGGAATTTTTAATTTAGCAAACTCGCTTATTGAAGGACCAGCTTTAATTTGAGTTGGACCTGCATAAATCCAAATATCTTCTTCAGCAACATCGTTTTCTTTAGCGTAAGTTTCAGAAGTTATTGAGGAAATTTTCTTGAAAAGAGAGAATGGTTCTTCGTTTGAAAACAAAATAGCAAATTGGTTTGGATTTAATTCGATAAGTTTTTTAAATTCTTCTCCTGCTTTTTCTGCAGCAAATTTCAATGTACTTTTCTTTATTACTTTCAACCTAGCAAATTCGCTTAAAGCTTTTCTAATTTCCTTAAATTCTTTAGTAGGAATTTTATACAAGTCAATCAATCCAACAGTTTTATAATTCTTCATTTCTTTTGAAATTTCTTCGGCCAGGGCAATTTTTTCTTCTTTCTTCATTTTTTAACCTCCTCAACTTTAACTGGCTTCCCCATCGTTAATTTAATTATAACGTTCTTTATATTTGCTTTGCCTTTTGGTAATCTTTCCTCTAAGAACTTTAAAATTTTAATTACGTTTGCTTCAATTTCTTCATCTTTCATACTCTCAGTTCCAACTGGACATTGGATTACTGGAGCATCTTTAATCCTTATTCTAACACTTTTCTTTAAGTTTTCAACCGTTTTCTTAACATCGCCAACTATTGGTCTTGGAGTTTTCCCTCTTGGAGCTAAAAATTTTCCTAAGTTTTTGGCAACTATTGGCATTAGTTTAGGATCTGCAATGAAGAAATCAGTATTTTTAGCTAACTTCTTAGCTAATCTTTTGTTTTTTGCTATCTCTTCAATTTCTTTAGAGTCAATAATTTCCACTCCTTCTAATTCTTTTATTTCATCGGAGAAAACAACGACTTTAACTTCCTTACCAATGCCATATGGCAATTCAACAATCTCATTAATTCTATTTTCTGGTTTTCTTGTGTCTATTGCTCTTAAATTAACAATCAAATCAAAAGTTTGCTCAAAATTCCTTTTTTTACTAACTTCTCTAGCTTTCTTTATTGCTTCCAATATTTCGGTCATTCAAAGACCTCCTGCCGAAGCAGTACAATTAATAACTATTAATCGTTAGTTTTAAATGTTTAAAAAGTTACAAAACAATAATGTTTATGAATGTTTCATATGCAAAAAAAACAGTAATTATTCTAACCTTACTTACGATATTGTTCTTTATTCCTGGTATAGCTCAAACTGAAAGTAAAATTGAGAGTAAAATTGCGTGGATACAGCAGATTGGAGCATGGTGGTTATTCTTATTTATCATTGGAATAGCTATAATCTTTTTTAGTATAATTATTGGAAAAGTAAATTGGAAAATAAGAAAATATGGTAGTATAATAGGATTAATAGTAGTAATTCTTGGTATTTTTGGTGCCGAAATAGCATACTTAATTCCATATTTAGGTAGTAAAGTTGTAGAGTATAACGAATGTAAAGGAACATCTTTTGCAGGAGGATTGTCATATGAAAATGTTGTCTATACCTTTTCTTGCATTTTTGTCGGTTACGCGCCTTCAGGCACGGAGCTATCAACTTTAGCAATTTTTATTATATTCGGTTTAATAGCCCCTCTTGCAATGCTCATTGCTCTTTTTTATGAATTTACAGACTTTTTAACGCATACAGGGGTAAGAAATGTGATGGCGTTCCTTTCTGCAATAGTTGCCTATAGATTTTTATTAGCTACGTTGTTTATAGACTTATTAGGGTACGGATTTGCCGGTTTAGGTATCTTACTTTTCAATTATTTCTTCTTTATGATTGTTTTTAGGGCAATACAAAAACTCTGGGCAGGAGCAGCAATGATTCAAACAATTATTACTGAAACTAAAATGGAAAAAATAGCAGACCTAACAAAAAAATTAAGAGACGCACAAGCTACTTTATCAACATTACAAAAAGGTACACCCGAGTATAACTACTGGGCGACAAAAGTAAGACAGCTTGAAGAAGAATTAAGGAGGCTTCAAGGAAAAAGTTAATCCTCCATTAATAATATAGATAAAAGAAGAAAGATTTTGATTGTTTCATGTGGTAGTAAAGGTTTATACGGAGGAGTAACTACTTATATAAGAAGCTACGCTTCTTACTTAGAAAAAACTTGGTTATGAGTTTTTCCGAAATTGGTGTTTATGAGAACTATAGGTAACCAGGAAAACTTGTGTACGAAATCAGAAACCAAGAGATTTATAATGGATACCGTCAGTTAGCTGTGATGTTTTTGCATCAGAAGAATATACATAGTAAATACATTACACGAGAGAAATTTTCCGATAATTATTTGGAAAGGGTAAATAATCTAAAAGCTGCTATTTTGATGGTTATAAAAAAATACGAGGAAATGAAAAAGTATTCAGCGAAAGCGAGGATATAGCTAATAAGGACGCATTCTTTAGGAAAATTTGCATTCGCTTATAATCAGATATATGAGAACCTAGCGAAAAGATGAAAAAGTTTATTGTATTTCTTTTAAAATTTCTTTTGGCTTCTTACCCTCTATCAAAACTCCTTGCAATGTATTTATAGATCCAATAACCATCTTCAAAACTTTCTTCAAATCTTTTTCTCCAAATTCTTCAGCCTTTATCTTTGCTATCTTTTCAACTTGTTTCATCGTTAAATTTCCAATAAAACTTTTGCCTTTTTGCTTTTCTTCTTCGCTAAGTTTAAGCAATTCTACACCAAGCTCTTTTTTAACCAAATCAGCAACACTAGGAGCTTTAACTTTTATTTCATATTTCTTATTGTCCTTATCCAAAATCACGATAACATTAACTTTTAACCCGGAAAACTCTTTTGTTTTTTCGTTAATCTCTTTTTGAATTTCACTGACATTAAAACCTAAAGAACTTATCTTACTCGAAAGCTGCCCAAGATTCGCTTTTCCCGCATCAATAATCAAGTTTATCTTTTCCATATTCCTCACTTTTTCTTCTCAACTATTTTTACAAATTCTATTGGAATTGTTATTGGAATTGGAACAGAAACTTCCAAAGGCTCTATTGTTACTTCCCTTTTAATATTATCAATTCTTGTTATTTTCCCTCTTGTATCTTTGAAAGGACCGCTAACAACCTCTATTATATCTCCAAGATTAACCTCAATCTTACTTTCTTTCGGTTTCAAAAACTTTTCCAATTCAGAAACATTAACAGGGGAGGTAATTAAACCTCTAACATTAACAACACCTTTTATCAACTCTTTAACATTTTCCAATTCGCCTTCAACAAAAACATAACCTTTTATTTCTTCAGGATGAATCAAAGCTTTTATTGGAATATTATTCTTTATTGCTCTATTGTAAAGGCTCTCCAAAACAACGTTTTCCCTACCAACAATAGTTCTTATTGCAAATATCATTTCAATTTTTTAAACTTCAAAAATTTAAATTAATTTTAAGAGAGGAAAAGAATCGAGAAAGTATAAATTATAAAACCTATGAAACCTACCAAACCTATGCCAATCAAGCAAATTTTAACAGTCTTTATAAATTCTTCTTTATCGGGCTTCCTAGCAATAATTAAAACTCTTCTATAGCTTTCTAAGGCTTCTTTAATTTTCTTTAAAGCATTACTTAACAACTTCAACACCCAAATATTTCTCAATCTCTTTCCTCTTTTTTAAACTTTTAACTTTAAAATACTCAGGCTTTTCCAATCCTGTAACAACAACTAATGTCTTAAGCTTACCATTTAGATTTTTATCCAGTTGCACCCCCCAAATAATCTTTGCATCTTCATTCAAACGAGAAGCAATAGTTTCTATAACCTTTTGACTTTCTCTAACGGTAATAGAAGGATCGCTTATTATATCTATTAAAGCGGCCTTACCATTTTTTACTTCTATATTCAACAAAGGATGGGAAATTGCTTTTTCTGCAGCCTCTATCGCTCTCTTTTCCGAATCACTCTCTCCCAACCCTATAACTCCAAATTTCCCCTCTTTTATTATTGCTTTTAAGTCAGCAAAGTCAACATTAATTAATCCAGGATTCGTTACAACATCTATAATCCCTTTAACAGCATTTGCTATAATTTCATCAACAAAACTAAAAGCTTCAACCAAAGATAAGTTTGGCGCTATTTCCAACAATCTCTCATTTTGAATTACTATTAAAGTATCGGCATATTGTTCCAATTCTTCCAAAGCAACTCTTGCATTTTCTACTCTATGTTTTCCTTCCATTAAAAATGGCAAAGTAACAATTGCTATATTTAAAATATTCATTTCTTTTGCAAGTTGAGCAACTAGCGGAATAGAAGAAGAACCACTACCACCTCCCAATCCTGCAGTTAAAAAAAGTAAATCCGCGCCTTTTATTGCATTTTTTATCTCATCTCTTTGTTCTTCGGCAGCTTTTCTCCCAACGTTAATATCAGCTCCCGCACCCAAACCTTTAGTAGTTTCTTTTCCAATCAATATTTTTTTGTTAGCATCAGTATAAAGCAAATCTAAAGCATCAGTATTAATTGCTATTGTCTCAACATTCTTTATTCCCATTTGCATTAATCTGCTTATAGTATTATTACCAGCACCTCCACAACCAACAACTTTAATTTTTATTTTTGCCCTCTCTACAAACTTCTTTAATTCTTCATCTTCAGGTAAGTTAGATTTTGAATTAAATTGCCTAACAGCCATAAGAATAATTAGCTTTTAGATTTTTCATTCTTTTCATAAACCTCCGAAAATTTTATCTTGTTTATTTCCCTAATCCATTGAAATATTGTTTTAATAATGTTTTCTTTAACTCTATTTGCTATTTGTAAGCCCTTAATCTCAATTTCGGCTTCTCCGTTCTCGATCTTAACGTTTGCGATGCTTTCATCCAAGTTTGAAAAATACTTTAAAATTGCATAAATTTTTTCTTTTGTTTCTGTAACTTGTTTTTTAATCTCAACTTCATAAACTAAAGCCTTCCCAGCTAGAGGATGATTGAAATCCACTCTTACTCTACCAGCATTCACACTCAAGACTCTACCAGTTATTCCATTTACGTTTACAAAATCCCCAACTTTAACGTCAATATTTTGTTTTTTAAATTCAATTTCGGGAATCAATCTTATCAGATCATCTCTTCTTTCACCAAATGCTTTCTTCGGTTCAATTTCAACAACCTTTTTCTCTCCAACATTCATCTTTTCTAATTCTTCTTCTAATCCCGGAATTACAAAGCCTGCGCCAATTATTATTGGAATATCTCCATACTTTATTTCTGGATTGTAAACTCCCTCTTTTCTTGCAATTTCTTCACTAGTAGTATCAAATATTTCCCCACTTTCTTTTATTCTTCCAACATAGCTTATGTAGACAAAATCTCCTTTTTGCATCTTAATTATTTGGCCAAAAGTTTAAAAAGATTTTTGTTCAATTATTTATTATGTGCCTAGAATGGTTCAAAAAGATATTCAAAAGTGGTAAAAAGAAAGAAAAGAAAAAATAGACTATTTAATTGGCATTTTACCAGAGCTAATGTAAAATAGGTAAAAATCTAGTTCGGCTAAGCTCATTTTTAATTTATTAGCTAATTCTCTAAGCTTATTTTCAATTTCAAGATAATTTTTCTTATTCAAGGATTTTGGAATCTTTTCTATAAATCCGAATTCTTTCAAAGTTTTTAGAACATGTCTATCTATTATCGCAAAGTTTTTATAGCCAAGATTTCTTAAAAAATGAGAAGCTTCTTTCCAACCAATTCCTTTAAAATTTTCAACAATCCTTTCTCTTATTTCAATTTCATTATCGGATTTCAAAATTTCTTCTAATAAATCAACTTTATTTCTCGCTTCTACTATGTATTCGGCCCTTTTGTTATAAAACCTATATCCTAGTTCTTTTAGTCTTTTAGAAAGTTGTTCTTTTGAGATCTTTAAAAAATCATTTCCTATATCTTTCCAAATTTTGAAAGTTTTTTCCATTGACGAGTTTGCAACCAATATACAAAAGCAAAGTTCAATAAATTTTTCTTCTTTGCTCAAATTTCTGTTTTTTTCAAAAACCTTTAATCCGTTTTTTGCATTTTCTCCTATTTTTTGCTCAAGATCTTCTATAACTTTTTCAATTTCCATTTTTTGATTATTGTTTTTGTTTAGTTAAATAAAATCTGCGGGGGGTGGGATTTGAACCCACGAAGGGACTAACCCAGCAGGTTTCTTCTCATCATCTCATCAAAGCTCAAGAAAACCTTACTTGAGCCTGCCGCCATCGACCAGGCTAGGCGACCCCCGCGCATTAAAGACATTATCATTAAAAAAATTTATTGAGTTATATCTTTTATTTCTGCATTTTCTATTGCCTTCATTAGATCAGCTTTTCTTATTTTTAGCAAATGATAATGGGAGCCACCACCACAATATATTTCTTCATCTTCACGCAAACTATCGACTTTACTATCTATTATTGTTCTTATCTTTTGTTTATGTCCAAATGGTGGGACAGCCCCAATATCATAACCACTAATTTCTTTAACTTCTTTTGCTTTCGCAAGTCTAACATCTCCGCAATTTAATTCTTTTTTTATTTTTTCAAAATCAATCTTGTCTTTGCCGAGCAAGATACAAATGATAGGTTCATAATCACAAATCAACAAAATACTTTTAATAACAATTCCATTGGTTTTGTTTGCTGCAGACTCACTAGTTATCACACTTTCTTTAAATTCAATCAATTCGAAATCAATATTCTTTTCCTCCAAGAATTTCTCTAGATTTTTTTCATTTAACATGAAGAAAATTTTGTAGATTATACTTTAAATTTCTACTCTAAAGAATCTAGCTGTGCTTTCAATTGCTCTATTTGAGCTTTCAAGTTTGCTATTGATGTTTGTATACTTTGAATCTCTTCATATGGAGCATATGTTGGTATTGGTGCTCCTATAGAAAATCCTATTGGTTTGACCACTTCTTTTTCCAAGGTTGAAATTTTTTCATTAATCTTGTCCAAATTCTTTATAATAGCGTTAAAAGTCTCTACTCGAGTTTTCTCTATTTGCTCCAAACCTATCAATGAATTTCTTAGTGAAATTAAAAGTGTCTTAAGTTGCATCAAAGATGAAACTATTGTCTTATATTTATCTAATTTAACAAAAAGAGGAACTTGAGTTTCTTCCTCCATTTTTTCTTCTTTCATCTCTTTTTCTTCAACGTTTTTTGATTGTTGTATTGGTTGCTGGGTTACCTCACTTGGTTGAAAAGCTGGTTTCGGAGATTTCCCCAGTCCTTTAACCCTTTCCTCTATCTCTTTTAATTTATCTTCGATAGATAATTCTTTTTCTTTCTTACCAAAAATCATAAAAATAGTTGAATTTTTAATTTAAAACCTTGCGCCAGCCGGGATTTGAACCCGGGCTCCGAGCTTGGGAAGCTCGTGTCCTACCAGGCTAGACGACTGGCGCATATTTTTATTTTTTCGTTTAAGAACTCTAAAAGATTTTATGAAGGTTGGAGTAGCGGAATTGCCTTTACACTATGGAAAATGTCCAAAATGGTTGTTTGGAAGAATGGTTAAACTAAGCTCTCAAATTTCAAAGCTGATAATTCAAGAATTTGGAAAGGAAGAATTTCTAAAAAGAATTTCAAATCCATTTTTCTATCAAGCTTTGGGCTGCGTTGTTGGATTTGATTGGCATTCAAGTGGTTTAACAACAACTTTAGCTGGAGCATTAAAAGAAGGATTAAGCAAAGAAAATGTTGGTGTTAAAGTTTTAGGAGGTAAAGGTTCTTCTTCAAGAAAGACTCCAGATGAAATAGAAAAAATTGGAGAAGAATTTGGTTTATCTACAAAAAGAATTGAAGAATTAAAGTATGCAAGCAAAATGGTAGCAAAGGTTGACAATTCCTTAATTCAAGCTGGTTATCAAATTTATCATCATTCATTTTTTGTGACAGAAGACGGAAAATGGGCAGTAGTTCAACAAGGAATGAATGTTGAAAATAAGTTAGCAAGAAGATATCATTGGCTTTCTTTCTCATTAAGTTCTTTTGTTGTTGAACCTCATTCAGCAATAGTTGGCTTTAAGGAGGAGAACGTTTTAAACATGGTTGCTAAAGAAAGCGAGGAAGCAAGAAAAGCGAGCGTTGATATTGTTAAAGAGGATGTAAGAAAATTCAAAAAATATTTTTCTTCACCTTACAGTTTGTATAAGTTTCTGAAAATGCCAGTAGAGCATACTTTTGATATAAAGGTTTATCAGAAACTTTTGGATTTGCATGAATTTGACCCCAAAAATTATGAAGAACTTATCGCCTTTGAAGGAGTTGGTCCAAAAACTGTTAGAGCCCTAGCTTTAATAGCAAAACTGGTTTATGGAAAGGAGGCAAGCTGGATAGATCCAGTTAAATACACATTTGCACATGGTGGAAAAGATAGAATACCTTACCCTGTTGATAGAAGGACTTATGATGAAAGCATAAGAACTTTAAAAGAAATTTTAGAGAAAGCAGAAATCGAAAAGAAAGAAAAGTTAGAGGCTTTGAAAAGATTGGCTGAATTAGAGCTTTAATTTTTCTTCAACTATTTTAACGATTTCTTTATGAACTTCTTCAATACTTCTATTTCCGTTAATCACAAAACAATTTTTGTATTCTTTTGATAGCTCAAGAAAATTGTTTCTTATCTTTTCTAGTTTTTTCTTTTCTTCAAAAAGCTCAAATCCAAATCTGCTTGCTTTTATTCTTTCTATTGAAACTTCTACTGGAACGTCGATTATGAAAATAATATCTGGCAACAAAAATTTTGAGTTAAGAGCCTTCAGCCAATCTTTTTCTAATTCTATCATTCCATAGGCAATTGTTGAAATGAAATATCTATCTGATATAACAATTTTTCCATCTTCTAAAGCAGGGATTATTTCTTTTTCAAGATGGTGAGCTCTATCTGCAGAGAATAGCAATTGCAATGTTCTGTTTGATGTTAACCATTCTTTTTTCAAAGCAGCTCTTATTATACCTCCAATTAAGTTGTTTGTCGGTTCTTTTGTTAAAACAACTTCATATTTTTTTTCTTTTAGATATTTTTCCAACATCTGTGATTGCGTTGTCAAACCGGCACCGTCTATTCCTTCAAAAACAATTAGTTTACCTTTCATTCTTTGTTATTATTTTATAGGTTTAAAATTATCCATCTTTCTTGATAATATCAATAGTAATACAAATAATGAAATTATTAAAAATGTAACTCCTAGATTGATTCCTTCCGACCTATAGTGGTCATATTCTTCCAATTTAATATAAATTGGTTGAGGAATTTTAGATTGTTTGCAGAGTCCTTCCTCACAAACTCCATAAGTACAATTTTTATAACAATATCCATCTTCCACCCATCTGTACGATATTACATTATAATCTTTACAGCTTGAGGATGAGCTTACACATACACTTTTATAATCTCTATACTCCTCTTTCCTGAGCCTCAATCCACTACCACATTCAAATTTTCCTATCTCACAATAAGATTCTGTAGTATAATACCATCCATCTAACTGATCGCATTGAAAACAACTAACTTGCTTAATTAGA
This sequence comes from Candidatus Aenigmatarchaeota archaeon, assembly GCA_049414645.1. Classification (GTDB taxonomy): domain Archaea; phylum Aenigmatarchaeota; class Aenigmatarchaeia; order CG10238-14; family SpSt-28; genus SpSt-28. The sequence goes on along the minus strand of JBMSAV010000113.1, from coordinate 204 downwards.
AATACGTTTCTTTCTATCAAAGCTCCATCTTCGCAAAATAAATTTATGCTGTAATTATAATAACCTTCTTTGCTGACTTGTAGATTATGAAAACCTTTAGATATATAAAAGCTTGCTAGTCCGTTGTTATCAGTATTATAACATATTGCACCTTCACAGACTCGTGCATTTACTATTGGCAAATTATTAGAAGAATCTTTAACA
>JBMSAV010000112.1:0-2151 GCA_049414645.1 Candidatus Aenigmatarchaeota archaeon | reverse complement strand
AAGAAACAAATTTTTATTTTTATTTTTGCTTATTATATTATGGCTCTGTTAGAAATAAATAGAAAAGTTCTTGAAGAAGTAAGGAAAATTATTTGGCCAACCCAAAAAAAGCTCTTCACAGCTGGACCTGTTGCATGTTTTCCTGAAGTTTTAGAAGCAATGAAATTTCAAATGTTTAGCCATAGATCTAAGGAATATAGGGAGCTTCATAAAGATACAGTAGAAAGACTTGAAAGATTTTTAGAAGTAAAAGAAGGTAAAGTATTATTATTTCCAAGTAGTGGTACAGGGATTATGGAAGCAAGCATAAGGAATTTTGTAGAAAACGAAGGTACTGTTTTGGTTACAATAATAGGAGCCTTTGGAGAAAGATATAAAGAAGTTGTTGAAGCAAATGGAAGAAAAGCGGTAACTTTAACAAAAACCCCTGGTTATCCTGTTTTACCTGAGGAATTAGATGAATATTTATCAAAAAATCCTAACGTTGAAGCGGTAACAATAACATATAACGAAACAAGTACAGGGGTTTTAAATCCTTTGAAAAAGTTATCTGCCGTAGCAAAAAAACATAATAAACTTGTTTTTGTCGATGCAGTTTCAGCAATGGGAGCAGCAGATATTAAATTCGATGAGTGGGAACTAGATGTGGTATTCAGCAGTAGCCAAAAAGCTTTTGGTTTACCTCCTGGTTTAGCAATAGGTGTATTCAGCAAAGAAGCTTTAAAGAAGGCAGAAAGGATTACAAATAGAGGATGGTATTTCGATATTTTAGAGTATATTAAAACTCAAGAAGAAGAATGGTCAACACCTTCGACTCCTCCAATTCCGCAGATAATAGGATTAAATGTAATACTTAGAATTATTGAAGAAATGGGAGGAAAAAGTAAATGGCTTGAAATGTATAGCGAAAGAGCAAGAACTGTTAGAGAAGGAGTTAAAAAGCTAGGATTAGAAATATTTGCAAAGGAGGGATATGAGTCGCCTACAATTACATGTGTAAAAGTTCCTGAAAACATAAATGGATACGAAGTATATGAAAGAATGAGAAAAAGAGGTTATGAATTAGCAGCTGGATATGGACCTTTCAAGAAAACAACATTTAGAATAGGACATATGGGATATATTACAAAAGAAGATATAGAAGAAATGCTGAACAATTTAGTGATAGTTCTAGAAGAAATTAAATTGAGCAAAAAGCTATAGAAGTATACAAAAAGTTTACAATTTTTAAGTGTTGTAGATTAGAAAAACTTTCTCAACTCATCGTATATACTTTCTCTTTTTCCTATAGCTATTACATCTATGTTACAATTTCCGATTCTATAAATGATTCTATAGCTCCCAACCCCTGTTTTACATAGATCAGCCAATTTAAGTTTATCTTCACAAATTGGATTTTCGGATAACCAACGAAGCCTTTCAAGTTTTCTTTCCACGATCTCTTTAGGCAAATTATTCAAATCCTTTTGGGCTTTTCTTGTATAATTTATTCTGCATGAAGAAAAATTCATTAAATTAGTTTAATCTCCCTTAGTTCCTCATACGTTTCATCATCTAGCAATAAATCTAAAGTATCTAAATATGAATCCAGTTCTTTAGATAATTCCAAAGATAAATCGATAATTTTATTCAAATTTTCCTCATTATATTTCTTAACAATATTAAGAATAGCTGAAATAGCAGATAACCAAGCAAAAGTTAAGTTTATTGTAGTATTTATAAATCCTATAGAAATTTCTTTAGCTCTTTCTATCAATTTTTTAATTAGTTCTTCTAACCCATATTTCGACATCTTTTCAATAACCCAAATATCTCTATCAATTAAAATCGACATAGAATAGATTAAATCCTCTTTGCGAGTATGAGAACTTTCTCGCAAGACTTTAGCCATTATTAGAGCAAGTTTTTTCAGATCTTCAATATATTCTGATCTTTCTTTTAAAATCAAGCTAATCTTAAATAAAGGTTGTGCTATTTTAAAGAAAAAACTTATTGAAAGTAATGGAAAATCCTTTTCCAGATCCTTTGAATTTAATACTTTTTCTATTTCCTCACGACCCGCTTCAAATCTATTAACGAGATCTTGTATAACTTCTTTCTCTAAGAGCTCTTCAAGTTTATATATTGCTTCCTTTGAGAAATAACTAAATG
>JBMSAV010000111.1:0-2720 GCA_049414645.1 Candidatus Aenigmatarchaeota archaeon | reverse complement strand
AATTTTTTGGCTTTGAACTTTCTTAAAAACTCTAATTCTAGTTTCAAATAATCATAAACATTTCTAGCAACATATTCATTAGCTAAATACTCTTTTTTCAACAATTCAATAACTTCCTTCTTACTCTTTCTTTCAATTTCTTTCATTATTCTTTCTCTAAATCTTGCCACTTCTAAAGCTAGATCGAAAGATAAAGGCAATTGCTCGGAAAACCAACTTGGAATAGTAGGCCTTTTTTCTTTTACCGGTATAACAAAAGCTGTACTTTTTTTAGCTTTTACAAATTCGTAAGTTTTTCCTCCTAAAACAAAAATATCTCCTTTTGTTAATCTTTCTAGAAAGCCTTCTTCTATAAAACCAACGAATTTCCCATCTAAACTCTTAACTTTTATTTTAACCTCATCTGGAATGGTTCCAACGTTCAAAGAATAAATAACTCTTGCATACTTTCCTCTTCTTCCGAACATCATATCTTTTTCATCAAACCAAATCTTTCCATAAACTTTATAGTCTTCGAGCGTATGATATTTACCAGCTAAATATTCTAAAACTCTAACAAAAGTTTCGAATTTTAAAGTTGAGAATGGATAAGCTCTTCTTACAACTTCAAAGGCCTCTTTAACATTCCATTTTTTCTCTATTGCCATCCCGAGCAAATGTTGAGCTAAAACGTCTAAGCAATTTTTTGGCATGACAAACTTATCCAACCAATACTCGTAGCATTTCTTTACCATAACTAAACATTCTATTAAATCATCTCTATCCAGACAAATGACTCTACCTTTTGAAACTTCTTTTAAAGAATGGCCAGCCCTTCCTACTCTTTGCATTAACCTTGAAACGCTTTTTGGAGAACCGATTTGAGCAACTAAATCTATGTAACCTATGTCTATACCTAATTCTAAGCTTGTCGAGCTAATTACCGCTTTCAATTCTCCTCTTTTCAATTTCTCTTCAACCTCAAACCTTATATCTCTACTTACGCTTGAATGATGCACGCCAGTAACTTCATCCAAGTACTTGCTTGGGAACATTTGTTTTAAATGAAAATGAACCCTTTCAGCTCCACTTCTAGTATTAGTAAAGACAAGCGTCGTCCTATGCCTAGAAATTAAATCATCTAAAAGTTCATAAAGATTTTTGTTTATTTCTTCAGCGCTACTGTAAACCAAATCTTTAGTTGGGATTAAAACTTTAATATCGATTGGCTTAACGAATCTTGCATCTATAATGTAACACTCTCTTGGTTTTCCATTTTCCATTCCGACCAAAAACTTTGCGGCTTCCTCAAGCGGCTCAATAGTTGCACCCATTCCAATTCTCTGAACTTTTTTACCAACAAAATTTTCCAACCTTTCTAAACTCAAGCTTAAATGAGCTCCTCTTTTAGAATCCGCTAACTCATGAATCTCGTCTATTATTACCCATTTTACATCTTTCAATTTTTCTTTGAATTTCTTCGTTGTCAAAATTATTGCAATTGATTCAGGTGTAGTTATCAGTATGTGAGGCGGCTTTAAAAGTTGTTTTTGCTTTTCGCTTGGTAAAGTATCTCCAGTTCTAATTCCGACTCTTATTTCTTCTAATTCTACATTAAAATTTTCTTTTGCAATTTTCGGAATTTCTGTTAAAGGTATCAAAAGGTTTCTTTTTATATCGTTATCTAGTGCTCTAAGAGGACTTATATATATGCAGTAAACTTTATTTTCTAACTTTTTTTCTTCAGCCAACGAAAATAACTCATCTATTATAGAGCAAAAAGCTGCTAAAGTTTTTCCGCTTCCAGTTGGTGCTGTTATCAAGACGTTTTTACCATTTTTTATTAAAGGAATAGCATATTGCTGAGGTAAAGTCAAAGTTTTGAAATTTTTCTCTAACCAATAAGCTACATATGGCTTTAAATTTTTTAGTATTTTTTTACTATCTTTCTCTTTTGAAACCTTTATCTTTTTAATCATACTTTCTATTATTGCATAAAATTTTATGCGGCTGTTAGCAAGAAAACTAATCCCCCGATAAAACTCATAAAGAAACTATGTTTTAAACCAGCAAGTAGCCTACCTTCTCCAATTTTTCCTACTACTAGACCAGAGAGAATTCCTTGAATTATTATTAAGTCTCTGAATATATTTTTGAAAAACGGACCAAGCTCAAATTGTTGTGCTTGAGTACCTGCTGTAGTTAAAGCAACATTACTAGCTTGCGATAAACTAGGCATCAAATACCTTTCTATTCCTATAATTACTCCAAGAAAAACGAAGAAAATTATGTAGCCAGTAGCGATTTGAGCTTGCAAGTAACCAATTCTTTCTTTCCTCAATCTATCAATTTCTATTGCAACATTTGATAATGATTGAAAAGTATCAGCAATGTTGCCACCAAACTTATGCGCTTCAACTACTGAAGCAACAATTCTAGAAATAGTTTTTGATTTTACTTCTCTTCCAAAACTCAAAAGGACTTCATCTATTGGTATTCCCCATTCTAATCTTGCTGCAATCCTCTTAATGTATGGAGTTAAATCTTTGTAATCATTTTTAGAAACAGATTTAAAAGCTAAAGGGACCGTTAATCCCCCTCTAACAGCCTCGACAAAATCTCTTAGGAAAATTGGAAAGTATTCCTCTATATTCTTTATTCTAACGTACTCTCTATAGTAATATAGCACTATAGGAAAAGCAAGAATGAAGACTGAAAAGAATGTTATTAGCGTTGAGATT
>JBMSAV010000110.1:0-5373 GCA_049414645.1 Candidatus Aenigmatarchaeota archaeon | reverse complement strand
AGTTCCAACTAAAATGTGGCTTGCGTCACCCATAGAGCCCGGAATGAGCGATACCAATCCGTATCTTCTATATTTTGCTGGTGTGCCCGGCCAATCAGGACCATAAGCTCTTGTAGCACCTTTTCTATGAACTAAAACTTTCATTTTCTTCCCATCTATTTCATGCTCCTCAAGCTTAGCCATGTTGTGTGTAATGTCATAAATTAACTTTAATCCTAAACTTTCCGCATCTTTCTTAAAAACTTTTTCAAAACTTTCCCTAATCCAATGAGTTATCATTTGCCTATTAGCAAAAGCAAAGTTTGCTGCAGCGTTCATTGCACCAAAATAATCATAAAATGTTTTAGTGCCACTAGGAGCAAAAGCTAGTTGTCTATCTGGCAATTTCCTTAACCAATCTTTATGCTCCCTTTCCATAATTTGTAAGTAGTCTGTAGCTACCTGATGACCCAATCCTCTAGAACCGCAATGAACCATAACAGTAACTTGTCCTACTTGCTCTATTCCTAAAGCTTTGGCCACTTCAGGTAAATATATTTTATCAACTACTTGAATTTCTAGAAAATGATTACCAGAACCCAAAGTTCCAAGCTGATCCTTTCCTCTATCAATAGCTTTTTTGGAAACTTTTTCTGGTTGGGCTAATTTTTCCTCGTTACCATTATCTTCCATATACTCTAGATCTTCTTCCCAGCCATACCCATTTTCTACTGCCCACCTCGCTCCATATTTTAAAACGTCGTGCATTTTCTCTGAAGCTAATTTTATTACTCCACCTTTGCCCACTCCGGCGGGAACTGCTCTGAAGATTTCATCAACCAATTGCTCTAAATATGGCTTTATTTCCTCGTGAGTAAAGTTTGTCCTTAGTACTCTAACTCCGCAGTTTATATCAAAGCCTACTCCACCGGGAGATATTCCTCCTTCTTCATAGCTAATTGCTGCTACTCCTCCTATCGGAAAACCATAACCCCAATGCATATCTGGCATTGCTAAAGACCATTTCTGAATTCCTGGCAAAAATGCAACGTTTGCCACTTGTTCTATTGCTCCCTCTTCAACATCCTTAATCATTTCTTCTGACATGAAAATTTTTCCAGGAACTCTCATTCCCGGCTTTGCATCTTTTGGTAACTCCCATTCATAATCGTTTATCTTCTTCAACTTTTCTTTTAACCCGATATTCACCACCTTCTTAAATTTTATATTTTAGCCTTAAATACGCGCAAAACTAGCTACACGCACCGTTTCCGCAAATTTAGTAGCGGTGCGTGCTAATAAATTTCAAATACTTAACATTTGAACTGTTGATTTAAAAACTTTATATTGAAAGCTCATAACACTAGAATGATTATAACCCAATCTTCTTTAGCCTTTCTTCCCATTCTTCTCTAATCTTTCTTACAAATTTGGAACCTTCATCATCGGCCCATATCCCCGCTGTCTCATCCAACGTATTATATAATTTCTCTAATCTTTTTTCTTTTTCAGTATCAAAAATTAGTATACTTAATTTATTTGTTTAAAGAATTCTATCTTGTTATGCTTGCATTCTTTACAATCTCATAAAGTTTTCTCGCCTTTTCATCTTTCTCAAAGTGATTTCTTATTGGTTCTAAAATTAAGTTCAAGTGTTCTGCTACTGCGTTTTTCAAGTCAAGAGGATGAACTTTTCCTTCCGCATATGATTTAGCAAACTCTTCATAACTTTTGAATTCTACCTTGCCACCAAACTTCTCTTCTCTTTTTATCAAAAAGCTATCAAACTTCCTGAAAATTATGTATCTAACAATTTCAACTATCGGATTGTCTTCTATTTGCTTTGGAGGACAAAATGCATTGAGTATTTTCTTTTTAATTTCTTCTTCGCTATCGTGAATGAAAATAGCAGTCTCCGGCTTGCTTTTACTCATCTTAAAGCTAATTTGTTTGTTTATTGATTCATTTTCATCAAAAGCTCCCATTCTGCCAGAAGCTTGCAATCCCATTAACAAATGATGATGTATAGCTACAGGCTTTTTCCTTCCCAATTCTTCAACAATTTCTCTAACTAGCATATTTACTTTTCTTTGGTCCATCCCAAGCTGACAAATATCAACGCCTTTCTTATCGTTTAGCATTAGAACGTCTGTAGCTTGCATCAAAGGATAAATAAGCAAGGAAGGATTTTTTACTTCGCTTTCCTCTCTTCCAGCAATCGTAACAGCTCTTAGTGTTCTTTTTATCGTTACAAGCTTTGAGATTTTTAGAAAAGTTTCCCAATATTCGGGATCTTTAACCAAATCACTACACCAAACAATTTTTATTTTGCTTATATCCACTCCACAAGCTTTCCATCCTTCTATGAAGTATTCTCCAGCTTTTTTTATTAATTCTAAATTTCCACCTAACTTATCGTTTAAGTAAGCAAACCAGTCTGCAATGTAAAGTATAAAATCAATTTTTGCTTCAATGAAATCTTGAAGTTTTATTGCTCTTAATAAACCAGTACCAATATGCATTAGACCACTTGGCTCAAAGCCATCGTAAGCAACAATCCTATCTTTTGTTTTCAAAAGTTCTATAAGTTCTCCTTCTGTTACAATTTCTTCTGTTGGTTCTCTTTTAATCAATTCAAACCTTTCTTGCCAATCCATTTCTTAATTAAAATTGGAAACTTATAAGAATGAAGATTTCTAAATATCGAAGGGAATTTTGTAAAAAACTTTAGGTTAAAAAAAGAAAAATAATCTATTATGGCCGCGATAGCGTAGCCTGGTCAGCGCGGGGGCCTGTGGAGCCCCATGCCCGGGTTCAAATCCCGGTCGCGGCCCGTCTTAGCTACTTCTACGCCTTAAATTAATATTCACAAATTAGAAACTAATTGATAAGGGCATTTTTTACACATTAAACAAAACTTTTTATGAAACAGAATTTATTTCGCTCCCCGAAATTTTTGCAGTTACAGGCGGGTTAGTACAATTTGTAGAAACGTAAATAATGTTAAGGTCGGAAGAAACGCCACTGAAGTAAAATGATGCAATATTTGATGGTAATATTACATCTATATTTAACATTCGGGAATCAACAGTTCCATTATTATATACAATCTGAAAACTTATGTTACCGAGAGGAGTGTTCCCCGTGTTTCTCAAATATCCAAAAAGAGTTCCTGAGGTTGAATTATAAGTTACGCTTCCATAGAAGTCTATTCCTCCATAAGTGCATGCCATCTGAGTTTCTGATTGGCTGCTAATAATTTTTGTTGAAGTTTTAGTAAAACCTGTAACCCAAAGGATAATTATAGAAGCAACCGCTACAGTAAATCCTATTAACAGCACTTCAGCGATTAAAGGGCTTATTCCTTTTTTCATTTTTATTACCTATGGAGACTTTATGTAAATGTTTGGGCAGTTTGTTGATATCATAAAGCTATTAAAACCATTTTCCACATCGTATATTGCTTTAACAAAAACTTGTGCTGGAGAAATTTCTGCATTTATTTCTTTCGCATCTGCTTTATCAGCGTAGATAAACGTAATGTTTGTCAATGTTAACTTTTGAGTGCCGTCGTTGTAAATTGTCATGAAAAAAACGTTGCTTGTTGAATTGTAGCTTGAAGAAATTAATTTTATGCTGCCTCCAGTACAAGCTTGTAAAGTTTGAGTTTGATTTTCTGTTGGCAAACTTGTTCTAAAAAAACTTGAGCCCCAGAATGCTACTATACCAGCTAAAGTCATAGTTATTGCAATTAGCAAAACTGTAGCAACTAAAGGGCTAATACCTTTTGACATAAATATTTTTATCGTATTTAAATAAAGCTTTATTTTTTACTCTCGAATGCATGTTTTTACAAAACCATAAAAAATAGGATTGGGCTTTAAAGCTCTAGAAGTAAACTCGGGATGAAATTGAGTCCCGATGAAAAATTTATGGTTTGATAACTCCCCAATTTGCATTATATTTTCTTCTTTTTTAGAAAATCCAGAAAAGATAAAACCGTTTTTCTCCAATATTTCAATATAATTCGGATTTACTTCATATCTATGCCTAAACCTTTCTATTACTTCTTCTTTTTGGTAAAGCCTATAAGCTAGCGTTCCTTTCTTTATTCTAACTATTTGTCCACCCAACCTCATCGTAGCCCCATATTTATTCTCTTTTAGTAGCTCTTTCTGCCAAGGTAACAAATCTATTACAGGATGTGGAGTATTAGGATTTACTTCAGTAGTGTGAGCATTCTTTAAGTTACAAACATTTCTTGCGAATTCAACAACAGCCAACTGAAAACCGTAACATAAACCAAGAAATGGTATGTTGTTTTCTCTAACGAATTTTATAGCTAAAATTTTTCCCTCAACTCCGCTAGTCCCAAACCCTCCCGGCACAATAACTCCGTTAAATTCTTTAAGCATTTCAACCATTTTATCATCTTTCTCAAGATTCTTAGAATTAATCCATGAAATTTCTGCTTTCACTTCATTTTTAGCTGCTGCATGTTTTATTGCTTCTATTACTGAAATGTATGAATCGCTTAATTCAGAATCTCCAATATCAAAATATTTTCCAACGATTGCAATTTTTACTTTTTTCGTCGAATACTTTAACTTTCTAACAAAATCTTCCCAATCTTCTAAATGAGATTTCCTTTTTTCCAACCCAAATTTTTCCAAAATTTTATTACCAAAATCTTGTTTTTCAAAATGCAAAGGCAATTCATAGCTAAATTCTAAATCGGGAGCGGAAATTATTTCTTCTTCCTTAACATTGCAAAAAACGGAAATCTTCTTTTTTCTGACATAATCTATTTCTTCTTCACTTATGGCAACAATAAAATCTGGTTGAATTCCTAATCTTCCTAACAATTCAATGCTTTGTTGTGCAGGTTTTGTTTTCATTTCTCCTAAATGCTTTGGAATAGGTAAGTAAACTACATGAACAAAAATTATTTTTTCGCCTTCATTCTTCATCATTCTCGCAGCTCTATAATAAATCTCATTTTGATATTCACCTACAGTACCACCAATTTCTACAATAACGAAATCTACACTTTCCTTTCTTGCAATTTCTCTAATCCAATTTTTAATTTCGTCGGTAACATGAGGAATAACTTCTACTGTTTTGCCTAGATATTCGCCTTTTCTCTCCTTCTCTATAACAATAGAATAGATTTTTCCAGTTGTTATATTATGGTCTTTAGTTAAGGTTATATCCATGAATCTTTCATAATGACCTAAGTCTTCATCTATTTCTCCACCATCTTCAGTAACAAAAACTTCTCCATGCTCAGTAGGCCTTAAAGTTCCTGCATCAAAATTCAAGTAAGGATCAATTTTTATAGCAGTAACACTAAAGCCTTTAGATTTAAGTATTCTTCCGATAGAAGCGGTTACT
>JBMSAV010000109.1:0-4077 GCA_049414645.1 Candidatus Aenigmatarchaeota archaeon | reverse complement strand
CGTTACTATTGGCTTGGCAACTACTACATTTTTGTTCATAACGTCTTTAACCAGCAACATAATTTTATTTGTTTTTCTTTAATAAACGTCTTTTCTTTAGTATTAATGCAAAATAAACGACCAAAAGAATTAAACCTAGAATAAATAAATAAAGCAGAAAATCTAGCTGAGGTTTAATCTTTGGCAATATTGATGCAAAAATTTCATTTTTGCTAAATTTGTTTGGCAATAGAAAAAATAAGTAATCAGAAAAGAAATATGGTAGCGATGTTAAGATAAATATTGTTGCAAACGAAAGTAATTTATTCTCTATCGTTTCTATTAGAACAAAATATACTATTCCAAAGACTATTGTTGCAATAAATATATAGTTGAAAATTTCCTTTATTGATTTGTTAAAATCAAAGCTCATAAAATACATAAGGTTTTTCATGTCTATACACTCCAACAACTTGCAGTTATACTTTTCAAAGTATACAGAATCCAATATTTTTGTAGCTAAATAGTTGCTTAGATTTTCTTCTTTTAGATAAGACACATCTTTACAATCTATAGTAATATTTATTCCAATATCAAAAATTATTTTACTTTCGTTTTCGCACTTGTACTTCAGATATTGCAAAGCCAAAGTTTTTTGCTCTTGCGTTAAATTTAATTGAGAGTTTATTATTGGAATAGCAATTTCTTTCATTGTTTCATAATTTGTAATTTTGATTAATGCTAGTAATAGAATAGTTAATGTTAACGATAGAATAAAAAGAGTTGAAAATAACATTTTTCCGATAGTTCTAAAAATTCCCATATTTTCTATTGTTTTTACCTATAAAAACTTGAAAAGAGGGCGAACTTCATTTTCACCTTTCCAGGCAATGTTCTAAATATTTTGAAAATTAACAGAATAATTATTTTGGAAAATAAAAGTATCTTTATGCTAGAATTTTTGTTTAAGCTTTTAGGAATGAAAAGAAAAGTAGAAGTAGAACAAAAGAAAGATTTCTTGATAATAAGAGAGAATGAAGTATCGGAATTCGTTAATTCGCAAATAGTTAACGTAAGTAATCTAATGATGAAGGATATTTTGAATTTTGTTTCGTTAATTAATGAAAAATTATATAAATTAGAAAATAGCGTTTCTCTATTAGAGCAAGAAAATATTTCCATACCGGACAAACAAGTTGAAAAAATTGTAAATACTAAGAAACACGAATTTTTAGGAAAGATTAAACAAGCAATTGAAAAAGTAAAAGAAGTTGACACATCTAATTTAGAAAATTTTTCTAAAACATACGAAATTGCTTCATTAAAACTAAAAGAAGTGGATACAATTTCATTAAAAGATTTTTTGAATATCAGAAATTATTTTTCTAACTCAAAGGTTGTTTTAGAAAGTTTCAAAGATTTATTTGATAACTTTTACTCTTTTCAAGATAAACTAAAAAGCGAACAGTTTTTGGAAATGGTGGAGTTGAGAAAAGTTTATTCAGATTATTGTTGGATTAAAGATGAGATTTCTTCGAAGAAAAATGAACTAGAAAAGTTAAAATCGGAAATAGAGGAAAAAAGAAAAGAGGTTGAAAGAAAAAATGAGGAGTTATTAAAACTAGAAAATTCAGATGAAATGAAAAGATTATTAGAACTTCAAAAAGAAAAGATGAGAATTAGCTATAAAGAAAAAGAATTGGCTTCCATTTGTGTTGAAAAGTATTCCAGCTTGGAGCATATTTTCAAAAAGTTAAAGTGGCAATTGGAAAATAAAAATTTAAGAGAAGCACGAATTATAACAGAATTTATCAATTCGCCTTTTGATGCTACAATAAACTATGATATGCAAAAAATTCTTGATGACATTGTTTCATTTATGAAAAATACTAATTTCTCTAATGATGAGATATCAAAGATAGAAGATTTGGTTAGAGAAGAATTCTTCTTAAGATTAAAAAAGGAGTATTTTGATTTGGAAAATAGATTAAAAGAAATAGAAGATGAGATAGAAAAAATAGATATAGTTAATAGAAAACTAAAAATTGAAAATGAAATCAAATCTCTTGAGTTTGATTTAGAAGAATTGAATAAAAAGCTTGAGAGTTTAGATAAAAAACTTAAAGAGCTTGAAGATCTATTTCCAAAATTAAAAGAAACTCTTGAAACTAAACTATCAAAAGTTTCTGGAAAAGAAATAAAGATTTTGGATTAACCGATATATGGCTGAATTTCTTCTTTCTGTATTTGTTTCTTTCTTTCCTCAAACCTTTTATAGTATTCAATCAGCTCTTTTGATAAGCTTGGTGGTATTTTCTTTAATGCTTCTTCAAAATGTTTTGCTTTTACTTCCTTAGCATTTATGTCTTCTCTTAAAGCATTCATTGCCGCTTCCTTAACCAAAGCTTCTAGATCAGCACCAGAATAACCTTCTGTTCTTTTCGCTAATTCTTCTAGGTTAACATCTTTTGCCAATGGAACTTTTCTTGTATGAACTTTTAGAATTTCTAACCTTGCCTTTTCATCTGGCGGTGGAATGAAAATAAGTTTATCTAGTCTACCCGGTCTTAATAATGCTGGATCAACCAGCTCTGGTCTATTAGTTGCTGCAATTAATACAACGTTTTTAACTTCCTCTATACCTGAAATTTCTGTTAAAAGTTGGGCTACAATTCTTTCAGAAGCTTCATGCATTCCTATTCCTCTTCTTGGGGCTAGAGCGTCGATTTCATCAAAGAAAATTATACAAGGAGCAACTTGTTTAGCCTTTTTGAATAAATCTCTAACTCTCTTCTCCGACTCTCCAAACCACTTGCTTAATAATTCGGGCCCTTTAACAGCAATAAAGTTTGCTCCACTTTCTGTAGCTACTGCTTTAGCTATTAAAGTTTTTCCACATCCTGGCGGTCCATAAAGCAAAATTCCTCTAGGAGGTTCAATTCCAAGTCTTTCAAAAGATTCTCTATATTTCAAAGGCCATTCAACCATTTCTCTCAACAACTTTTTAACTTCTTCCAAGCCACCAATATCTTCCCATTTTACTTTTGGAACTTCTACCAAAACTTCTCTCATCGCAGAAGGTTCAACAACTCTCAAAGCGTTTTCAAAATCTTGTTTTGTTACGACAAGCTTTTCTAAAACTTCCTTTGGTACTTCTTCTCCCTCCCTCAACTTATCTCTTATCTCTGGCAAAACTCTTCTCAAAGCGCTCATAGCAGCTTCTTTACACAAAGCCATTAAATCGGCACCTACAAATCCATGAGTTTTATCTGCAATTTCTTCCAAATTAACATCTTTGGCTAGTGGCATGTTTCTCGTATGAATTTTCAAAATTTCTAATCTTCCATTTCTATCTGGAACAGGAACTTCTATTTCTCTATCAAATCTTCCAGGTCTTCTTAAAGCAGGATCTATATCATTTGGTCTATTAGTTGCAGCTATAACAATAACTTTTCCTCTGCTTTTCAAACCATCCATCAAACTCAACAAAGTTGCAACTATTCTTCTCTCAACTTCTCCAGTAACTTCCTCTCTTTTTGGAGCTATTGCATCAATCTCATCAAAGAAAATTATAGCTGGAGCATTCTTTTCTGCTTCTTCGAAAATTTTTCTTAAATTGGCTTCCGATTCTCCATAAAACTTCGATAAGAATTCTGGACCATTGACAGAAATAAAGTAAGCTCCACTTTCGTTTGCTACGGCTTTAGCAAGTAAAGTCTTCCCGGTCCCAGGTGGCCCGTACAGCAACACGCCCTTTGGTGCTTCAATACCCAGTCTCTCAAAAATTTCAGGATGCCTTAAAGGCAATTCTATCATCTCTCTAACTTTTTCAACAACAGGTTTTATCCCGCCTATATCTTCATAAGTTACAGCAGGAATAGCTCTAGCCTCTAACCGCATTCCTTCGGGCAACTTCTTCAAAACTTCTACTTCAGTTATCTCTCCCACTCTAACAATTTTATTAGAAGGTTCAGTATTGACTACAATAAACTTTGTTTCAGATGGAAAAGGAGTGAAAAAGAAATCTTCAAAATCTCCACCAAAGAAATCTTCAAAGAAAGTTGTTCCCCTTCTTTTGAAAGCCGGAGCAGGAACAAT
>JBMSAV010000108.1:0-2430 GCA_049414645.1 Candidatus Aenigmatarchaeota archaeon | reverse complement strand
TGAGGAAATCATTCTAATCAAATTTTAAAATATTTAGATTTCCAGTTAATTAAGAAAAATCCTAAAATTTTCGTTGGTTATTATGATGCTACAATTTTACATTTTGCATTTTATACTCAATGCAATTTAGTAACATTTTATGGACCCTCCGCTCTTACGCAATTTGCAGGAAATCCAAGAATACTTTCTTATACTGAAGAATATTTTAAAAAAGCATTAATGGTAACAAAGCCTATTGGCAAAATTAAACCATCTTTATATTGGACAGATGAAATTCTTGATTGGTTTAAAAAAGATGACTTGAAAATACCAAGGAAAATGAAAAAGAATAAAGGCTGGCAATGGTTGAAAAAAGGTAAAGCTGAAGGCCCGATATTAGGAGGCTGTATTACCTCAATGATGCATTTAAGAGGAACAAAATATTGGCCAGATTTTTCTAATTCTATTTTCTTTTGGGAAATACCTGAAAGTGATTGTGATTTTACCAAAGGTGAAAAAGTAGAAAATATAGATTCTTATTTAACAGATCTTGAACTCTCAGGAGTTTTTAAAAAAATTAAAGGAATGATTATTGGAAGATTCTTTGGGTATTCTAAACAAGAAGAAAAAGAAATGATACAGATAATTAAACAAAAAATGATTGACTATGATTTCCCTATCCTTATCAATATTGATATAGGTCATAGTGATCCGATGATTACTCTTCCGATTGGTGTTAGAATCAGGATTGATTCCTCAAAGAATCTTTTCGAGATTTAAGAAAATGGAGTTAAATAAACTTACGTTATAATTATATAAATTTTTACTATCGAGAATACAAATAAGCAAAATTATGCCAAGTTTTGAAAGCCAACCACTATTTTGGTCAAGAAAGAGACCGGATGATAGGTATATTATTCTTAAAAGGAAGTGGGAAGAGGGGGAGCTTTCACAAGAAGAATTTTTTGAACTTTTAGATTTAGAGTTTCAGAAATTTTTAAAAGAAAATCCACCTATAGAAGGAGTATTTTCTCCACAAGAAGAACTTAAGAGGATAAGAAAAATTGAAAATAGAGAAGAAAAGAAAAAAGCACTTGAGGACTTTAAAGATAAACTAATCAGACAACGTAAAGCATTGGCAAAACTTCATAGATTTTTAGAAAGAACAATATTTTTCAACCCAGATATTTCTAAAGAAGAGCTTATGAAGATATTTAGGAAATTTTCTGAAAATTATGGATTTGATAGCTTACAAAATCAGATCATAGAGAATATGATTGTAGGATATTATGAACAAAGGAGAAGAACATTAGAAATTCGCCAAAAATTTCCTGATGACCGGGATCTTGTATATAGATTAACAGGAGTAAGATTAGGACCACATGATGAAGTTAAAATTGAAATTGGCCCAATGAATTTAGTTATTAGAGTTAATGCATTTAACGCAGGAAGATTATATGAAAGAAGTGAAAATCCTACAATTGAAATTTCCCAAGTTCCCATAGGTTTTGCCTCTTATAGTGTGGAAGAGCACCCTATTTATTTTACTGTAATTAATGAGGAGGGCGTAGAAAAATATTATGGTGATCCTGAAGCTAGAGCCACTAAAATGCATGAATATCAACATCATAAATTTAATCTTTATAGAAGGGTTTGGGAACAATTTAAACAGCAATATGAAGAGAAAAATAGGTTAAGTGAAAGATTATATGCACAATATGTTCTTGAAAAAGATCCCGAAAAAAGAAGGAAAATTGTAAAAGATTATCTTCGGATACAGCAAAAGGAGGCTTTAAGGAAAGCAAAAGATGAGATTCTTGCTATATTATCTGAAAGAAGTATTCGTGCTCTAAAAAGTGTTTTGGATCTGATTTTCTTTAAAGAGGACTCACCATATGATTATCTTAAAAAAGAAAGAGAGCTAACAAATTATTTCGACGATCCTATGTTGGAGGAAATGATTCAGGAAATATTAGTAAAAGAATATAGAGAAATTATTGAAAAAGCCGTTGATGCTTATGCTGAGTTAATAGAAAAAGGCAAATATTCACAACTTGATGCAAATGCTCTTTTATATGATGTTCCCTTAGAAAATTGGCCTAATATGGTTAGAAGGTTATTAGAAGAAAAAAATTTGACATAAATGAGAATTTAAGTGTATAATAAAAATGGGGTAGGCTGCGCTCCTTTCCCTCTCCTTTGGGCCGGAGCGGGACGTCACCTCCCTTGTCCCTTGTCTCTCCCACTCCAACACCCCCCACCCGCTCCAGCCCTCTTTTTCTTTTTAAATTCTATTTTCTTCTACTGTGTGTCTATGCATTTTGCTACCAAAGAGAAGGTTTTTGCTTTTTAATTCCTTTTGCTATCTCCTTTACTAATTTTTTATACATTAATTTTTCTTGATTACTTTCTTTTTTCCTTTTAGCCATCTTTCTGCCTCTTTACTTCCTT
>JBMSAV010000107.1:0-2190 GCA_049414645.1 Candidatus Aenigmatarchaeota archaeon | reverse complement strand
AAAGAGTAAGAAGGAAGTTATTGAATTGTTGAAAAAAGAGTATTTAGCTAATGAATATGTTGCTAGAAATGTTTATGATTATTTGAAACTAGAATTAGAGTTTTTAAGAAAGTTCAAAGCCAAAAAATTACCGAGTGATAAGGTTATTTTGGTTGAGAATTTCATAGATGAAGAAAATAATCAAAATATAGTTTTCCATACTTTATTTGGTAGAAGGGTTAATGATGCTTTAAGCAGAGCGTTTGCTTATGCGTTAATGAAAAAAATCGAAAGAAGCGTTAGGGTTAGTATTAGCGACAACGGGTTTATTCTTACAATACCACCAGAAATTATAGAAGAAAGGTTTTATTCTTTGTTAGAAATCAAAAAAATTAGTAAAGATAAGAGAATAGACCCAAAGGAATTAGTCAAGCTAGTTAACACAAAAAACTTCGAAGAGTTGTTGATTAAATCGTTGGAAAACACGGAACTTATAAAGAGAAAGTTTAGGCATGTAGCAAGTCGTTCTCTAATGATTTTGAGAAACTATAAGGGGCATGAAATAAGCGTAGAAAAACAGCAAATGAGTGCAGAAAGGTTAATAAGGATTGTAAAAAAAATTGAGGGATTTCCTGTTTTAGAAGAAACTTACAGAGAAATACTACAAGATTTTATGGATGTGGAAAATGCAAAAATGATAATTGAAAAAATTGAAAAAGGTGAGATAAAATACGAGTTTTTACCATTGTTAGATTTGCCGTCGCCTTTTGCTCATAATTTGTTTGCGATTAGCGAAAGCGATGTAGTTCTAATGGAAGATAGAAAAAAGTTATTGTTAAAGCTTCACGAAAAAATAGTTAAAAAGTTAGGAATAAAATAAAGGATATGAAACCAAATATGGGAGCTGGTGATGAAGGTCAAACTAATATAATAGGGTGTTGCTTGGATAAAACTTCTCCTATTATCTCTATTTTAGGACATCTAGATGAATTAAACAGCTATATCGGATTTTCAAGAAGTTTACTAGCTAAAGAGGGGGAAAAATTAAAGATAGATGATTTAGACAAAACAATGAAAGAAATACAAAACCACATATTTTTGATAAGTTCTGAATTAGCAGGAGCTAAGTTAAAAGAAATTATTGGGGAAAAAGAGGTTAAGTGGCTAGAGAATATTATTAGAGAATTAGAATCAGAGTTAGAACCTATAAGTCATTTTGTATATCCTTCAGGAAGTATAGCTTCTGCATCTTTACAAGTAGCAAGAGCTGTTTGTAGAAGAGTGGAGGTAAATGTTTTTAGATTCTCTAAAAAAGAGAAAATAGTTAGAAATGAAATTCTTTCCTATTTGAATAGACTTTCTGATGTCCTTTTTGTTTTAGCTAGAGTGGTAAATAAAAGAATGGGGATAAAAGAAGAGCTATGGAAAATTTAGAATTAAATATATTCTCTACTATAGAAAAGCTTTTAAATTAAAGAATTAACTTCTCTTACTTTATGCTGTGATATTATGATTGAATTGATTAGAAAGAGAGATGGCAGAACTGTAAAATTTAATAAAGATAAGATTACTGAAGCTATTTGGAAAGCGATTCAAGCTGTTGGAGGTAAAGATAGGAATTTAGCAGAAAGTTTAGCTAATGAAGTTGTTTTACTTCTCGAGCAACAATTAAAACCTGGTGAAATTCCTCACGTGGAGCAAGTACAAGATTTAGTAGAGAAAGTTTTAGTAAAGAGCGGTAATTATGAAGTTGCCAAAGCGTATATAACGTACAGAAAAAAGAAAGAAGAAATTAGAAATGAAAAAATAGCACTACTGCAAGGATTTTACGAGGAAGAAATTGCAAAAAGGTTCTCTTTGAATGCCTTAAGGGTAATGGTAAGCAGATATTTGCTAAGGAATGAAGAAGGAAAACTTATAGAAGGGCCGAAACAAATGTTTGAAAGGGTAGCGATGCTTGTAGTTATTCCAGACTTGCTATATGACCCACGAGTTTTTGATAAAGATGGAAAACAAGAAGTTAGAGATAGAGAAGAATTTGAGCCCGAAAAGTATGAAGGTAAGTTAGGTTTTAAGACTGAAAACGGATTCTTGTCTTGGAATAAATACCATTTGGAAAGGATGAAAAGTTTATATGATGAGCTAAATTCCCAAGGTAAAATGAAGGTAAGTTGGAGTGAATTTTTAAAGATGGTAGAAAGTGGAGAATTT
>JBMSAV010000106.1:0-17762 GCA_049414645.1 Candidatus Aenigmatarchaeota archaeon | reverse complement strand
CAAAAATAAGAAGAGCACCAATATGGGCTAGCATAAGAAAATTTGGGTTGAAAAGGGCAAGAACAAGAAGAATAATTACTCATCCTAAAAGGTGGAGAAGAACAAGAATTAGAGTTTAAAAATAAAAGCTTTAGTATATATTGTTATCTTTCAAAATTTAAAATGGAAGAATGGACAATTAGAAGACCTAAGAAAGCTGAAAATTTGAAAATAATAGAACACATAGGAAGCCTTTATGCAACTTTTGATGGAGAACAATATTGGAGAATGGAGAAATGGGCTTTTGAAATTTTAAGGTTGTGCGATGGAAGAAAAAGCATTTCCGAAATTGCTCGAATTTTAGCAGAAGAGCTTCAAATGAATGAAGAGGATGTTATTAGAGGACTTAAGCCAATATTAGAAGAATTTGAAAGGGTAGGATTCATAAAATACGTTTAGCTTTTATTTTATCATTTGAGATTTCTAAAATTATAGGTTTACCCCCATAAACTCGAGTTGAATTAATTGTTAAAACTTTACCATCATGATCTTCATAAACGCCATTCATCGCCTTTTGAGGCTGATGACTTCTTATTAATTTATCAACGGATAAGGAATTTAAAACATTCTCTGTAATATCTTTTCCAAACAAGACCCCTGCTCCTCTTGGGTTTGGGTATTCCCCATAACCTTCAAAAGGATCGCTCCATAACACATCATCTTCAATTTTTTTATCAGGATACATTAAACTTTCTTCATTTTTTATTTTAGATGATATTCCGCCATGAACAAACAAAAAGGAATTGTATTTTGCTGCAATAAACAAAGAATTGAAAAATGGTTGTAGTTGCTCTTTAAAGTAATCATACCAAACCCCTCTTTTACTAACCACTTCATACTTTAAATCGCAAGGTCTGAAGTTTGGATTACCTTTTTCATCATAATCTTCATGATTACCTTTTAACGCTACTACATTTTCCCTATATTCTCCTATTAACTCTTTTACTCCTTCAATAACTTCTAAGCCAAAGTCTCCTCTATCTGCATAGTCTCCGAGGAAAACTAAACACACTTTTGGATTTTTATTTAATTCTTTCTTAAAAACATTTTTTATTTTTTCAAAAACCTCGAAATCCCCATGAATATCTCCAACAACAAATAGTTTATTGCATTCTAAAATTCTAGCAAATTTTCCATTTTTCTCAATCATTATTAAAATTTAATTTCATGGATAAATTCTAGTTCTTGTTCTTGGGAACATAGTTACTTCTTGTATGTTTTCTTTACCGCAAATTTTCATCGTTAATCTTTCTAGTCCAATGCTCCAGCCCGAATGCGGCGGGGCACCATACTTAAAAGCGTTTATGTAATACTCGAAATCTTTGGGGTTCAATCCTTTTTTTATTATTCTTTCCTCTAAAACATTCGCTAAATGTATTCTTTGCGTTCCCGAAGATATTTCCAAACCTTTATATATTAAATCAAAAGCCTTAACAAGCTTAGGATTATCTTCTTTTGGCATAGCATAAAATGGTTTTAATTCTTCTGGCCAGTCTTTTAATATAAATGCTTCTCCCAAAACTTCAGCTAATTTCTTTTCTTGTGACTTAGAAAAGTCTTCTCCAAACTCTATCTTTTCTCCTATTTCCCTAAGAGCATTTATTGCTTCTTCATATTTCACTCTTTTTAATGGTAATTCAGGTATTTTAAGCTCTTGATTTAAAATTTTAAGTTCCTCTTTGCAATTTTCTTTAACACTTTTTAAAATATAAACGAAAACTTCTTCCAACTCTTTTATTACTGTTTCATCGTCTGCAAAAGCCATTTCTATATCCATTTGCCTTATTTCATTCAAGTGAGTTGGTTGATCAAACTTTTCTGCTCTAAAAACTGGAACTATCATGAAAACCTTTTCGAATGATATAGCGCCCATCTGCTTGTATAGTTGTGGTGATTGGGCAAGATACGCTCTTTTCTCAAAATACGGTAATTCAAAAAGCTCAGCTCCGCCTTCACTAGCTGAGGCAATTATTATAGGAGGCTGCATTTCTATAAATCCCTTTTTCAAGAAATGTTCCCTAAAGGATTTTAATATTTCAGTTTGGATCTTAAAGATTGCTCTTCCCTCTTGAGTTCTGAAATATAAAAATCTCCAGTCTAATCTTGTTTCCAAATTAGTTTTTGTTATTTCCCTTGGATCTAAAGGTAATTGAGGTTCCGATCTATTTATTATGTTTATTCTTTCGGCTTCAACTTCAAACTCAAATTTTTCTGATTTGGATTTTTTTACTATTCCTTCAACCTCTATTACATCTTCTAAATGCAAACTCTTAGCTATTTCTTTGAATTTTTCTTCTTTCAAAACTATTTGAGCCAACCCACCATAATCCCTCAATATTATGAAATTTAACTTGCCTATAAGCCTAAAATCGTGAACCCAACCTTTTAGCAAAACTCTTTTACCTTCGTTTTCTTTTAGTTGGTTAGAATAAATTCTCATTCATTTTATTTGATATATGATTTTTATTTTTGACTAACGTGATAATAGTAAATAAAATGCGACACATCCTATTGGTAGCATGAGGTTTTCGTATCTTTTAAGGATACTTTCGAAGAATGTTGAAAATAGTGCTAGTAGAAAAGAAGTTTTAATGTCAAAAAATAGTAGAAGGCTAACAAAAGTCGAAGCAAAAAATGTTATACTTCCTTCTAAAGATTTAGGTTTATTGTAGAATAATTTATGTGATCCAAATCTATAACCAATTAAACCTGCTAAAGAATCTCCTATAACTAAAGGCACACTTCCAGCTAAAAACAATTCTTTAGGAAGCATTGTTAGCATGCAAAGCGATAATACGAAAAGAAAAGGCTCTAAAAGAAAGCCCTTTTCTTCCCTTTTCTTACAGAAATTTGAAATTTCATGGAGTACAGGTAAGTAAATATTTTTAATTCTAAGTATTTCTGAAAGTAGAAACAATATTGTTAGAAGTAAAAGTAAGTAAAATGCATAATTCTTCTCAAGCAGGTAAATAATTATTGCTACTAGTCCCGACATATGAATAAGCTTTCTAAAATAGAAGCTTTTGTAATCTCTCCCACTTTCTATTCTTTTAAAGAAAAAATACCAACTCAATGAGATTGAAGTCCCAACTAACACACCACCTAAAATATCGTAAAAGGTATGGACTTTTAAGGCAATTCTCGAGTAAGATGTTAAAATAGAGATGAGAAGTATAGGTAAGTAAAGCTTCTGATTTTTACTAAAGTTAATAAATACAATACTAAAGAAAGCCGATGCTATTGCGGCATGACCTGATGGAAAAGAATAAGTAGAAGGACAATATTCTAAGCCAACGCATATTCTCGGAATTTTAAATATAATTTTAAGAAAGAAAGAAAAAAAGTAGGAAAGCAGAACTGCAGGCAATAAATATATCAAAATCCATTTTTGTTTTTTCTTATCTTTTTTATCTAAGAATGGATAAATAAGTAAAAAAGAGATTGTAAAACCTAGCCAGTATGCAATATCTCCAAAGTAGCTGAAAAAAATCCAGATGTAAGTCAACAATTCCATTTAAAAAGTTTTTGCAAAAAAATAAATGTTAATTATGAATATTTTAAACTCTTTTCTAAATTCTTTTAATGAAAGAAATAAAACCAGAGAGGCTTCCTTCAAAAGAAGATTTCATAGAATGGTATAACTCTTTGCTTCAGTTGGCCGAAATTGTTGATAGAAGATATCCTGTAAAGGGAAGTTTTGTTTGGTTACCCTATGGATTTAAAATAATGAAGAGATTAACCGAAATTTGGGATAAACTCTTTGAAGAGAATGGAATACAACAGGTTTACTTTCCTTTGTTCGTTCCGTTAGAGTTTGCGAGAATAAACGAAGAATGGTTTGAAGGATTTAAAACCGATGCTTTTTATGTCGAAGGAGAGAATGCAATCCTAAGACCTACTGGCGAACCAGCAATGTACCCTATATTTAAATACTGGATAATGGAAGGAAGATTGCCAATAAGAATTTATCAAACTGTTTCTTCATTTAGAAACGAAGGAAAAACGACGCACACAATGATAAGAGACAGAGAAATAACATTTTGGCATGAGATCCATACAGCTCATAAAACTAAAGAAGAAGCAAACGAAGAAATGGAAAAACACAGAAAAATTTATGAGTACATATGGAAGGAAGTTTTAAATATTCCGCCAATATGCGTAGAAAAACCTAAGTATGAAATATTTCCTGGAGCAGAATCTGCTTATGAATTTTATGTGATTTTACCAAATGGTAGGTTGTTAGAGAATGGAAGTGTAAATAATTTAGGTCAAGCTTATGCAAAAAAGTTTGATTTGTTTTACATCGATGAAAACGGTAATAAGCAATATGTGTGGCAAGTTTGTACAGGGAATGGAGCAAGGTTTTTAGTAGCAGCTTTTTCTTTACATGGTGATGAAAGAGGATTAGTGTTACCACCAAAAATAGCTCCCATTAAAGTAGTTATAATTACTATTCCAAAAGAAGGTAAGTATTATTTAGAAGAAGCAGAAGAGTTGAAGAAAAGGCTTGAAAGTGTTGGAATTGAAACTTTTATAGATAAAAGTGATAAGACTCCAGGAGAAAAGTTTAATATTTGGGATATTAAAGGAGTTCCTATAAGGATAGAAATTGGGGAAAAAGAAGTAGAAAAAGGCATATATACTGTTTATAGAAGAGATATTAAGAAAAGGATAGAAGTTAATAAACAAGAAATTGAGAAAGTTGTAAGTGTTTTTTTGAAAGAAGCAATACCAAAAAGTTTGTATAGGAAAGTAGAGATAATATATAAGGAAAAGATAAAGTATTTTGATAGTATTGAAAGCGTTAAAGAATGGATAGAAAAAGGAAATGTTGCAAAAGTTAATTGGTGCGGAAGTAAAGAATGCTTTGATAAGATTAAGGAATTAGGACCTTCTATAGAGCCAATAGGATTTTTGTATGATGAAAGAAAAATTGGATTTTGCATAGTTTGCAAGCAAAATACAGATAAATTAACATTGGTTGGAAAAACCTACTAATTTTTTTATTTTTTAAACCACGCTTCCAATCCAATTGTTTTATGTTTCAATACATCTTGCTCAGTGTATCCTAAAGATTTAAGCACCCTCAATGCAGCTGGTAGTATTTGATGCTGTATGTAATACTCGGGATCATAATCTTTTTCTGTAACAAATTCTACTGGCATTGCTCTATCAGAAATACTTCCACTACCTTTTGTTATCACAAAAGCTATTACTGATCCTTCAGTAATAATTTTTCCTCTTTCTATTGCTTTCATAGCCGCTTTAACATGCGGACCAATTTGTTCATACTGACTTAAAGGCTTAGTTATTTGTTCATATATTGTTAATTCTTCAATATCAACTTTCCCTTCCTTAATTCTTTTTATAGTATCATTAACAAATTGAATCGCTTTTTCCGGATTATTCTCTTTTAAAATAATCTCCAAAACTTTCCTTTGTGTTCCCTTTGCTAACTTGCACCAATCTCGTCTTACCGTTTCGAAGCCTCTTATTTCAAGATTTCCGTTAATATCTAATAAAGCATATCTTTTCTTCGCTCCAGTTTCGCCTTTCTCTCTTGCGACAAAAATTCCTCTTATATAAACTCCTCTAAACTCTAACTCTATTATTCCCGGCAGCTCTTCATTAACCTTTTCTACAAAACTTTTAGCTTCTTCTTCCAATTCTTTCAAGTCCAAGCCTTCCTTTCTCACAAATATGCTATCAGTATCTCCATAAATGATTTCAAATCCGAAACTTTCAGCCATTTGCATTATTTTTTTAATATAAAATCTTCCCCATGCAGCAGTTGCTTCTCCACATTCTCTCTTATACCATCTTGCACCAACAAAACCAAAATATCCATACATAGCATTGCTAATTATTTTTGTTGCATATTGCTCGTTATCTAAAATTTTATATTCTGGAGAATCCTTAGGAACTTTTTTAATCCTTTCTTTTAGTTCCTTTCTCCTATCAATCAAGAATTTTAAATGCTTTGGAATAAATCCAACCTTATTTATACAGAAGTGATTTTTTGTTTCCGGCGCACTATTTTTTTCTTTGCATTCTTCATGATTACAATTTAACAATTCTGGAGAAATCGAGTGAGATACTATAATAGTTGGATAAAGCGATTTGAAATCCATCACTGCAATATTTTCATGGATTCCTTTCTTCGGTTCAACTACTATAGCGCCTCTATATGGTAATTCAATCATTCTAATTTCTTTTTCTTCAGTCTTTGGAGAGTTTGGTATTAGTACATTATCTTCAACAGCTTTTCTCATCAAATAAGCTTCAACAAGTTGAGAGTAACTATATCTAGAAGCATCAAAAGGAATCTCTCCTGTTAGCCTAGAAATAGAAAATATTTGAGGCAATAATATCTTACTTAACAAATAAGTTAGATGAGCATCCCACATGCTATACTCAGCTATTCTATTTAATTCTTTTCTTTCTTTCCAAAATTCTACCATTTGTTTGTATTCTAACTCTTTTTTACCCTCTCCAATTAACTCGCTTGCAACTTCATCTAAAGTTAGGACTTCGCTTTTTAAGCTAGCAGAAAGTATCTTATCAACAAAAACGTACTCATCTACGTGAACAACACCAAAACATCTTGCGGCAGAAACTCTTCCTCTTCTGACAAATTCAAGTTCTTTATCATCTATTCCAAAACCAAACTTTATTTTAAGTTGTTTTGCTTTTTCTCTCAATTTTAAGAAATCGAATCCGTCTCCATTATAAGTTACTATTATATCTGGCTTTTCTTCTTTTATTATCTCGAGAAATCTCTTAATTAATTTTTCTTCGCTCGCACAGCTTTCAACAAAATCTTGTTTTTGTTGCCATTCTGTTAAAGCTATAACTTTTCTCAAACTTTCTGAAGCAATACTTATCATTATTAGTTTTTCTTTATTTTCAACTTCGACCCATTCAGTATCTATTGCAATAACTTTAAGTGTTGGCTCATCATAATCTTCTAATTGTCTTATTTCCTTAGCTTCTATTGTCGTATCCACGTCAAGCTTATTTTCTACTTTTTCTCCTTCTACTTCTATCCAGCTACAAGGTTTTATTCTATAATCCATTAAAAACCTCTTATAAAATGAAATGTTGTATTCATATGTTTCTTCTACTTCTTCCCATTCTTTTATTGCATCTCTAACATCTTTTAATTTTCTTGGGTTTTGTATAGTTATTTTTATTAATTTTCTTTCTTCTCCCATCCAGTTTTTTGAGACTATATCAACAGAAAGGATTCTTGTTGGCAAGTTTTTCAAATTTTCAATTTTTTGCTTTAGTATTTCTTCTTTTCCTTTTTTTGGCATTGCAAAGAAATAAGTATAAAACTCTTTTTTTACCAAAACTCTTTTGCCTTCTTTATTTTTTCCAAATAGAAAAATGATTCCTTTATCATTTTCTACATCATAATCAACGTCAATAAGAAAAATCTTCTCTCTCATAAAACTAATTATTTTTCATGAGTAAATCTTATTTTTACTTTTTGAGGATAGGGACAAATTCTATTTATCGGACATTTGTTGCATAGCGGTTTAATTGGCTTACATATAGTTTTTCCAAAATTAACAAGTAAATTATTTACTTTTTTCCAGAGTTTTTTTGGCAATTTTTTTCTTAACTCAGTTTCTGTTTCTTCTGGATTTTTTGTGTTTACAAAATCCCATCTATTAAATATTCTATGTACATGAGTATCAACTGCTATAGCTGGTTTGTTAAAAGCATATGAAAGCACTATGTTTGCAGTTTTCCTTCCTACTCCCGGTAATTCGAGAAGCTCTTCCATTTTTTCTGGAACCTTACCATTATGCCTTTCTATAATAATTTTTGCAAGTTTTAAAAGATTTTTAGCTTTAATTCTATAAAAGCCAACGGGATAAATTTCTTTTGCTAGTTCATCTTCACTAAACTTTAATAAATCTTTAGGTTCTTTAACTTTTTCAAAAATCTTTCTAGATATTTTCTCGCTTAGTTCATCTTTTGTTCTCGCGCTAAGTATAGCAGCGACAAGTATTTGAAATGGGTTAAATTTCTCTTCTACGAACTTTTTAATCATCGTCCTTTCTTTAATAAATTTTTCTATTGTTTTCATTACTTGCTCTATATTGCTCTCGTCTATCATTAAAACTATAAAAATTGATTAACTAAAATTTTTATAAGGCAAAATAAAAATGGTGAGTGAATATGGCATGTGCATGCGGAGAGAAAAAGAAAAAGGGTAGGGAGTAAAGCTTAAACGTTTTTAGATACTTTCTATTTTCCTTCTTATTTCGTTTTTTAATTCATTAAAATACTTATCCACCTCTATTTTTCTTTTACCTTCTTTAATTTCTTTTCTCCAAGCTTCTAGAAAAAAATTATCTAATTTAAGGAATTCCGCCGCTGTTAATATTTCTTTTTTTAATTGTTCTCCAAGTTCATAAACATCTTTCATTTTTTCCTTATAATGCAAATCTCTAACAATATGATGATCTAAAATAATTTTTTTAGCGTCAATCTCTCTAATCGCTTCTTTTAAATTTTCTTTAGCATTTAGAAAATTTTTTTCTTGTATTTTCCAACCAACAAAAATTGTTGGATAACCATCAACTATCAAAAACTTTGGGTTTTTTTCTTTAACAAATTGTAGAGCATCTTTATCGGCTAGACTTTGAGCGTCGCTACCAAACAAAAAAGAATCCTTGCCTTCTTCGATATAAACCATTATAACTTTTCCTACTTCACTTCCTACATCACCATGCCAAACAGCTTTTGAAAATGAAATAATAGTGTTACCAAATTCGAAGCTTCGACCATCCACATATTCCAACCTTGAATTTTCTTTAACTTTACTTTCAAATATTTTGCCTCTAATCCTTCCTGAGAGATTTGTGTCTTTACTAATATCTTTTGCAAGGATGATTTTGTTCTTGTATATTGAGTATAGATTATCATCCCATGGGTAAGGGTGGTGGTCGTAATGGAAATGAGTTACTATTAATATATCTGCAATTTTTCCAATCTCTACTATTATATCTTTACAAATTTCTAGCGCTTTAAACTCTTCATTTGTTGGTTTTAATCCATATCTATTAGGCCCTAAAGCTGCGGCGCCATCAATTAGAATGTTTACGTCTTTAGTTTTAACAAAAGTTGCCATACTTCTTACTCCAAAAGAATCAAAAGCTATTGGTATTACCTTCATTTTCCTTCCTCCAAGAACTTTTCTATAATTTCAATAGATCTTTTCTTAGCTTCTTCTAAACTCCAATTGCTATTGTCAATAATTATATCGTAAATAGATAAGTCTGATAAATCAATACCATACAAACTTTTGTACTTTTTCTCGTTAGCTTCATCAATTTCCTTAACGATTTTCATTGCCGTATTAATATCTACTCCTTCTCTTTCTGCATATCTTTTTACTCTTATTTCAAATGGGACATCATAAAATATCCTAACATTAGCCCATTTTCCAGCAACCCAGCCTGTTAATCTACCATCTAAAACAACATTTCCAATTATCGCTAGTTTTAAAGTTTGTTTATCTATTTCTATGTCAATTTCATTGCTTCTTATTTTTACGAATTCTTCTAGCGGTATCCCTTTTCTCTTGGCAATTTCTCTCAATATTGAACCAGAAGAATGATATTCTATTCCAAAATACTCTGCTATTGCTCTTGCGCCTGTTGTTTTACCAGAGCACGTCAATCCAGAAACAGTTATAGTCAATCCCGAATGTTTATAACTTTTTTCAAATTCTTTTTCATCATTTTCAAAAAATTTTATAAATGTTTTCATTAAGATAAAATGATTTAACGATTTATCAACTTTATCTCCACATGAATATCTTGAGGAATACCAACTCTTAATATTTGTTTTAGTGTTCTCTCATCTGCTTGCACGTCTACTATTCTCTTGTGTATTCTCATCTCAAATTTATCGTATGTAGCATTTCCATGGCCTGTTCCATCTCCGCATGGAGTTTTTAAAGTGGTTATTCTTAGTATTTTTGTCGGTAAAGGGATAGGTCCTTTGTGCTCAACTCCAAATTTTTTAGCTATTTCGATTATTTCTCTAGCTATTTCATCCAGCTTTTTTGGATTCCTTCCAACCAACTTTATTCTTGCTACTTGCATATTTTCACCATTATAATAATTACGATAAAAATTTTATAAAATTATAAAATATTCAAATCAAAATAAAAATGCAAGAGGTAAAAATAAGAAATCTACTTGGCCTTAACTACATCCAATACTATTCCTGCAGCAACAGTGATTCCCATATCTCTTATAGCAAACTTTCCTAAAGCTGGAAATTCTGATTGCTTTTCTATAACAGTTGGCCTTACTGGCACTAATCTAACTTTTGCTACATCACCCGTCTTCAAAAATTCAGGTTTCTCTTGTAGAACGTTTCCGGTCCTAGGATCTATTTTTGCGATTAATTCTTCAAATCTAACCGCAACTGTTGCGGTATGTATGTGTAATACAGGAGTGTAGCCCACAGCTATTACAGTTGGGTGCTGTAATACTACGATTTGAGCTGTAAATTCCTTGGCAACAGTTGGTGGATTATTCGGATGACCAGCCACATCTCCTCTTCTAATATCTGTTTTGCTTACTCCTCTAACATTAAATCCAATATTATCTCCTGGCATAGCTTGAGGTATTGATTGATGGTGCATCTCAATAGACTTAACTTCTCCTTTTACTCCACTTGGTTCGAAAACAACAACATCATTAACTTTTAAAACACCACTTTCAACCTTTCCTACAGGAACTGTTCCTACTCCAGTTATAGAATAAACATCTTGGATCGGTATTCTTAACGGTTTGTCAACAGGTCTTGGGGGCAATTGCAAAGTATCTAAAGCTTCTACTAAAGTAGGCCCACTGTACCACGGCATTTTATCGCTTCTTTTTACAATATTTTCTCCGAATTGTGCAGCAACAGGAACGAAATGTATCTTATCAACATTATATCCAATGCTTCTTAGAAGCTTGCTTACTTCTTCTTTTAGTTTTTCATATACTTCTTTTTTGTATTCAGCAAGATCCATTTTCGAAATAGCTACAATCAATTGATTAATACCTAAAACTTTTGCTAAAAATGCATGCTCTTTAGTTTGTTCTTGAACACCTTCTCCAGGTCTAGCAGAAACAACTAATATTGCTGCATCTGCTTGAGAAGCTCCTGTAATCATGTTTTTAACAAAGTCTCTATGACCTGGCGCGTCAATAACAGTAAAGAAGTATTTTTGAGTTTCGAAAGGTCTATGCATAATGTCAATTGTCATTCCCCTCATTCTCTCTTCTTTTTCTCTGTCTACAATATACGCAAATTCACCACCCTCTATCTTAAATTCCTTTGCCAATTCTTGCAGTTTTCTCATTTCTTCTTCTCTGACTGCACCACTTTCATATAACAGTCTTCCAATTATTGTTGACTTACCATGATCTACATGACCAATTACTACAATGTTCATGTGAGGCTTTGCCATCTTCATCCCTCCTTTTAAATTTGGAATTTTATAATTTAAATACTTAACTTAAACATTTAAAAATCTAAGAGATGGGCTCAGCCTCAGCTTTAGGAATTTCTTCTGGCAGACCTTTCCTTTTTCTTATTGATTTTATTGTCTTCTCTCTTAGCTCGTCAGGCAACTTTTCAAAAACTATATCCACAAGACTATAAAATCCTCTACCGCTAGTTAAAGATTTAAGCTTTGCATCAAAACCAAAAAGTTCAGCAACAGGTATTTTAGCTATTATTGTCATTGTTTCACCTTCTTCTTTCATTTCTAGAATACTACCTCTTCTGTTTTCAATTTCCCTCGATACAACACCCATATTCTCATTTGGAATATCTATTCTCAATATTTGCTTCGGTTCATATAACAAAGCACCCGCTAACAACATAGCTTGTCTTATAGCATATCTTACTGCTGGCATTATTTGTCCCGGACCCCTATGAACGGGATCCTCATGCAATTCAGCATCAACAAGTTTTACTTTTAATTTCATACACGGCTCTCTTGCTAAAGGTCCGTCTTCCATAACTTCTTTAAAGGCATCTTTAACCATTTCTATTACTTCAAGTAAAAATTGTACACCTTTAGTTTGGTCAATAAAAACGTTCTTATTATAAATAAGTAAAACATTCCTTGCATCATCTCCTTTCATTCCTGCCTTTTCTAATTTTTGGAATAGTTCCAAATTCTTCTTCTTTACTTCAATCGTGCTTGGTATCTCTCCCGATCTCATAGCTTCATAAACACCATCTTCTAATGGTTCAACAATGAAGTAAAGTTTGTTGTGTTTATTTGGGGATTTTCCTTCTACCATTGGAGAAGGTTTAATAATGGTTTCTCTATAAACTACTATTGGTGGAGATAGCTCAACATCTATTCCCATATCTTTCAACTTGTGTTCTACCTTAATTTCTAGATGCAATTCACCTAAACCAGAAACAAGATATTCTCCTGTCTCCTGGTTAATCTTAACGAGTAGTGTCGGGTCCTCTTTTCCAATTTTTCTCAATGCATCAACAAGTTTTGGTAAATCCATAGGATTTTTAGGCTCTACGGATTTTGTAACAACCGGCTCAAAAATGTGTTTTATTTCTGCAAATGGTTCTATCATATAATCAATGTCACAAATCGTTTCTCCAGTAAAAGCTTCTGGTATACCTACAATAGCTACTACGTTCCCAGCGGTAACTTCATCCACAGGAACTCTGTTTATTCCTTTGAAAATAGCCACCTGCTGAACTTTTTCTTTCTTTTTAGAGTTTACCAGATATATTTCTTTCCCTTTGAATATTTTACCAGAAAATATTCTTGCAGTTGCAACAAAACCTACATGCTCATCCGGAATCATTTTAGTTACTATTGCAGCTAATCTTCCATTTGAATCACAATTTAGCATTTGTTTTCCGATCTCACTTTCAATATCCCCTTTCCAAATTTTAGGAATTCTGTATTTTTGTGCTTCTACAGGAGAAGGAAGATGTCTAATAATCATATCCAAAACAACTTGATGTAAAGGAGCTTTTTTGGCCAACTCTTCTTCTTTTCCTTCTAATGTTAGTTGAATAACTTCTTTCAAAGTTACTCCGCTTTTTTGTAAATAAGGAATAGAAATTGCCCATCTTTTGAAAGCACTACCAATAGCTACACTACCATCTTTTACACTAACATACCATTTTCCTTTGAATTCTGGTGGACAATATTTGTCAATCAATCCATTAACATCCTTTATTATTCTTTCAAATCTTTCCATCATTTGTTCTGGAGTTAGTTTTAACTCTTTTATCAGTCTGTCAGTTTTATTAATAAATAATACTGGTTTAACATACTCTCTCAAAGCTTGTCTAAATACAGTTTCGGTTTGTGGCATTATTCCCTCTACTGCATCTACTAAAACTATTGTTCCGTCTGCAGCTCTCATAGCTTTTGTAACATCGCCACCAAAATCTACGTGGCCGGGAGTATCTAGCAAATTTATCAGATAGTCTTGACCTTCATATTCGTGTACCATGCTAACGTTTGCTCCATAAACAGTCAATTGTCTCTTTCTTTCCTCCGGATCAAACCACGTATACATTACTTTACCAGCCATCTCTTCTGCTAGCATTCCTGCACCAGCCATCAAGTTATCAGTTAGAGTTGTATTATGAATGAAGAAGCCATTTGCAAGGAAGTTATGTGTTTCTTCAACTGTAAAATCATAAACAAAATCCTCACCATAAACTTCTCTAACATTAACCACAGGTAAAAGAGCTATTTGATTTTCAACCATCTTTATGAATGGTAGCCCTATTTTAATTGTATCAAAAACTTTGCTAAAAGAAGCATTCAAGTAGAGCCCTTCAAGCTTTTTTTGTTTGTAATCTACTCCAAAACCTATAAAATGAATAAATCTTTCGAGGTCAACTCTTCCAGAAATGTGTAATACAAATTCTCTATATTTTCTATCTTTAATACTTGCAATTTTCTCTCCTATATAAGAGCGACATCCAAACCTTAATAGCAAAAGTTTTATGCCTTCTAATACTTCTCTACTTGCCGAAGAAAGGTATACGGTTTGATGCACCGAACCATCTGTATCAAAGTATCCTCTTATGAAACTTGAAATGAAATGAGGGGGCAAATTGAATAAAATACAAGGAATTCTGAGATTTTTTGCTTTTGACTTTAACGGATAATCAAACACTTTATTGAGGAAAAACTTTAATGTAAATCCTCCATTCAAATAAACTCGTGGACACTTATTTTTATACTTTTTAAGTACTGGAGATGTTCCAAGAATTTCTCTAGAGATTTTAACAACCTTTTCTAAAAGTTTTGGATTATTGTTATCAAAAGTTAAATTTACACTTCCGTCTCCAAACAAAAGACCAAGTAAATAGAAGAACTCAATAAATTCTTTTTCATTTTTAGGAAGTTTTAATTTGATAGAGGTTCTCGAACCGTATCTTTTTATTCCTTTTCTATAGGAAATGAGTTCAATGTTATCGTAAACTTCTGATAAATCAACTTGGAATTTCTCTGCTAACTTTATTAAGTCGGAAATTCTGTATCTGCCTCTCCACACACCATGATAAAAGGAAAGAGGCTTTATTTTGCTTTCTATTTCTTTGTGAATTTTCATTCTTCCATACTCTATAACGATCTTGTGGAGTTTTTTCTTTAAATTATCGCTAACGTAAGCCAGAAAAGAATAATCTTCGGATAATTTCTTTAGAAAGTAAGTTTTAATCTCTTTTAGGTCTATAGATTTTGAAGGAATAACATTTGGTAAAACTAAAATCTCTCCCCTGTTTAAATCTCTCGCCTCTTTTTCATCTATTTTTCCGTTCTTAAAAATCAAAAATTTATGTTCTGGCGTAACTTTAATTCTCCTCCCATCGTTTGTTTCAACTTCTATCAATTTATCAAAATTCTTAATCTTCCATGCATGAGTTATTAATCCTCTTGAAATTACTCCGTCCTTATAGGTTAGTACACTTATAGGTTCTGCAAGTTTATAAATTTCCTCTAAATCCTTCTTTAAAAGTATGCCGTCTTTTTTTGCTATCTCAAAAAGTTCTTTTGCAGTTAGGGTTTTATCTTCTAGGAATATCAATGTATCGCCACTTACACATTTTCCATGGTGAACGTGAGAACTAGTGGCAACGTTTCTTATTCTCTCCGGATGTTGCATACATTCTTTGATTCTTTCGATCATCTCTTTTTTCATAGTCATACATATCCACCCCTTTCTTAAAAATAATCAAATCTATCTTGCTCCTTCTGCTTCTTTTTCTATTCTCTCCTTTTCTCTTATAGCCTCACTTTTTGTTGGATTGTTTTCATAAGCGCCGATAATTTCTTCAACTAATGCATCAATCATATTTGCTTTTTTTCCAAAAGCCTTCCTATATGCTGCCTGTGCTATATGTCTTAAAGCTAAATCTACTCTTCTTTGGGGTGAGGTAACTACAGCCTTTCTAACTATTATTCCACCAACTTGATAAGCAGCAATTTCTTCTCTAATTGCAGCATTTTCTATTGCCCTAACTAAAACTTCTAAAGGATTTTTCTTTGTAATTTCGTATATTTTATCAAACGCTTTTTCTACAATTTTGTAAGTTGTTTGCCATCTTCCAACAACTCTCCCAGAAGTCAAAACATGTTTTTTACCTTTATGACCAGGAACCATTAGATGCGTAATAAGTCTTTCAACAATATTCATTTTTGACTTATGAAATTGATACTTCGCATGTCTTCCACATGATTTTGGAATTATTTTTGGAGTTAGGTTTATATATCTTTCTAAACCTTTATCCAAAACCTTCACATCATAAGACCATTTACCAAACAATTTTATTTCCTCACTCATAAACTCTACCTAGCAGGTTTCTGTTTTTTACCTTTGAGGATTTCACTTAGAGCGACTCCATTAACAGCAATAACTCTATATTTTATACCGACCATGCTACCTTTTGATCCTCCTTGGCCCCCACCAACTTTTTCTATTAATACTTCATCGTGTTCACTAATCTTATCAATTGCACCAACTCCCGGTACATGGGCAGTAACTTGAACATTATTTTTAATAAGCTGTACCCTCACACAGTTACTTGTTAAAATAGAATTAGCAAAGAAATTATGATTTTCTGAGAGTGTGGTAAAGTCGATTACTTTATTGCTTAAACCTTTCTCTTTCTTGATTATTCTTCCCCATACCATTCCATTTTTCGGCAAACCATAAGTAGCTTTTCTTAACCATTCTAAAAATCCAATGCATTTTGCCGTTCTTCCTATCATTTTTGTATTCTTTATTCTAACGGAAACCCAAGAATTAATAATGTCACGATTCATTTCTTCAAAACCTAATTGCCTGAGTTTCTCAACAATCTTAGTAATGGATAATCCTTTTTTTCTAAGTTTTTTAGTTATTTGATAGGCTTTCTGCCTCCTTTCCATAAGTCTCTTTTTGAATAGTAAATAGGCTGTTGCGTATCTTGCTAGAATCTCTCTTTCTTTTTGATACTCGTATCCAATCTTTCCGAATAGATTAAGGAGATTTTGATGGTTAGATTTTAGGTAGACATATATTTTGCGAGTTTTTGTTCCGTCTTTCCTTACTACTACTTCTCCAAGCTTGACATTTGAAACTTCAACTCCAAATTCCTTTAGCATCTCTTTTATATCTCTAATGAATTTCTTACCATTCTCTAACAACTCGATAGATTTGCTTATTGAAAAGCATGGTGGATAAAATGTTTTATTATCCTTCACTCTTGGCTTTTCAAGTTCACTTCCAAAATAAGAGGCCAAAAAAAGTCTTTTTACCCATTTTGGCCCATTTTTGATCCATTTTGGAACTTCATAAGAAGAAAGAGTTTTATCTCCTACAGGAGCACCTAGGCTCATTAACAAAACACAAAAGGGTAAACTGAAAACTCGTATGGTGGTACTAATGCCTTTTATTATTCTAGTGTTGCTTTCAGTTTCCACTTCAGATATTCTTTCTTGTTTCCTTATCTTAGAAGGGGTATAACCTAAACTTTCTACGTCTTTTGTAATTTCTTCTAAATCTTCAATTCTGCCAGAAGCTACGAATTGAGCTCTAATGTAACCATCTTTTCTAACGCTTATGTGAAGGTGACCATCGCCAAAAACATGTGCTACCAATTTTACCAAAATCGAAAGTTTGGGATTATCTAAGGTTAAAGGAAGTAGTCCTTTATCTTTTAAATCCTCGATAATTTTTTTTAGGTTAACTTTCCTTCCTATTACACATTTTTCTACGTCTTTCTCTCCTATTATTACTCTTTTGCTTATTTCATATTTTGGTGGAAAGAAAGGATAAACAAGCACTTTTTCATTTTTTAACTTGCCCGCTTCAATATAACCATTTTCTGTATAGATTGGGTGATCTTCTGTAGCTATTAGTTTTTGGCCATATTCAGTTTCTAATTTTAAAACGTTGTTCTCTCCGAGTTCAAAATAATCAATAAGAGGCGATGCTTCTAACTCTCCAGGGTTTTTGCTATAAGTAAAAACTTGAAGATTCTTCCAATATTTTTTCAATTCCTCTATTGTAATGTAACACTTATTGGAAAGCAAAATTTGTGTATCGGGTGCTACACATTTCGTTAAACCGGAAGCCGGTTTTCTTTGCTCTACAGCTCTCTTCTCTATAACTATTCCTCTCGCCATGGGAGCTCCCTCTAGTGGATCTTTTTTC
>JBMSAV010000105.1:0-3611 GCA_049414645.1 Candidatus Aenigmatarchaeota archaeon | reverse complement strand
TATCTCTTTATAATTTTTGGATTCTTCTCATTTTTAATTTATTACTTTCCTTATTTGTTTGTTAGATATATTAGGATTGCATCTTCTTCTGAGATGACTCTTTGTATAACATACATGGTTATATCGCTTTCAAGAACGCCGAATTTGGAAAATGCTATTCTTTTTACTTATAAAAATTTGAGAGGTCCATTGAAAAGAGATTTCGAAAAAATAGTGACAGATTTCAATTTTCGTAAGATTTACAGCATGGAAGAAGGTATTAAAAGAGTTATTGATAAATGGTCGCTAGAAGCAAGAGAATTTTCAGATGCATTGAAACTTTTAGTAGAATACGCAAAATATCCGTATCGTGGAGAAAAAATGCTTGAAGAAGCTGTTAGGCTAACAGTGGATGGAAGTTATTCTAAAATGATGAAATACGCGAGGGATTTAAAGTTACCAACAACCGCAATTTTAGTTTTGGGAATAATTTTACCTGTAATTGGATTAACGCTTATACCTCTAATAACAATTTTCATACCAGAGCTTTTAAGTATGCCAATGGTTTTTTTTGTTTATAATTTTTTCCTCCCAGTTATACTTTTTTCGCTTGTTCTAATGTTGGTTGAAGGAAGACCAATGACATTTTCAAATGTAGCAATTGTTTATAATCCTTTAACTGTCAATTTTAGTGGTAAAAGTTTCAATTTGCTTTTAATTTCTTTTCTTATTTTATTGCCACTATTTATCTACTTAATTCTCGGAATAATTAATGATGCAAGAAATTATGTTGCTTGCAGCAAATGGGCAAAAAACGGTTTCGATCCCTCTAAGAAGCCCGAAATAGATATAAATAGCGAAGAGTGTAAGTTTTACTTAACAGATTTAATATATCAATCTATAAAACCTTCAGTCCTTTTGATATTTTTTGTTGCTGCAATATTTTTACCAATTTATCTAAGAAACAGAAGAAGTATAAGTGAAATAGAAAAAATAAGAAGAGTAGAATTGTCTATCGGCACACTACTTTTCCAGTTAGCTCACAAAACAAGTACAGGAGTACCGTTTGAGGAGGCAGTGTTTTCATTAGAAGAAAAAGCACAAACACAAGAGGTTAATGATATGATAAAAGAATTAAAGAGAAGTTTATCATTTTTTGGAAACGTAAGAGATGCCTTGCTCGGGGAGTTTGGTGTAATAAATAAATATAACTCTACTATTATATCTTCTGTGTTTGAAATTATAGCTGAAGTCTCCTCGAAGGGTTCGTTCTATCTTTCTCAGGCGTTGTCGACATTTTCAAGGTATCTTCAAAATCTTTCTAACTTGCAAGAAAAGATAGAAGATTTAATTTCTGATAATATTTCAACTCTTAAGTTTATGTCTTATTTTCTTACACCAATTGTTGGTGGCGTTTCGGTTTCCTTAGGGTTAATAATTCTGGCTATCTTAGGAAATCTTTCGGTAGCTATGCAACAAATTATGCCAAAAGAATCAGGATTGCCGTCAGTAGGTCTACCTATGATAAACCTATGGAGTGCATCTAGCGTGCCTCCATCTCTCTTCCATTTGGCTATAGGAATTTATATTTTAGAACTTTCTATAATTTCGTCATTTTTTGTTGTAGGGTTAGAAAACGGATTCGATAAAATTTACTTTATTGAAAACTTAGGAAAAACTACATTGATTTCTTTTCTCTTATTTATAAAGATATCATTTATTGTATATGCTTTTCTTTCAGGATTGGTAATATCTTTATTTGTCGTTGGTGTATAGAATGGAAGAGAGGACATCAAAAATTTTAATTTCGATAGCTATAGGTGTTATAATTATACTACTTCTTGTTTTTATAGCAATACTATACTTATGGAAATTTCCAATAAAGGTGGTAATAAAATGAAAGGAATAAGCTTACAGTTGGATATTCTTTATGTTATTCTTTTTTTCCTTTTAGTAGCTGTAGTCATCATTTTTTTTATGAGTCTATTCTCTAATAAAATAAAAGAAGGTTTGGAAACAGGATCTATTTGGAAGTGGATTGAAAACTTATTTAAGAAAGGGTTGAAAGGGTGAAGTCTTCGGTAGAAATTTCAATTAACTGGCTTGTAATTATTATCTTAATAGTGTTATCACTAATCCTTGCTATAATCTTTTTAGGAGTTTTTTTCAAGGCGACACCTTTTGCCGCGACTGCTAAAGAAATATGTTTACTAACTATAGCCAAAGTATTTGGGAAGGCAGAATTATGTGAAGTTTTTATTTAATCAAAATAATTAAAAAGATGGAATTACCAATAAATATGGTAATTATAATAGTAATTGCATTGTTAGTGTTAATTGTAGCATATTTCTTCTATGTAAAGATTAAAAGTTCGGGAACTTCTGCCCTAGAGAGTATTTTAAATATTCCTGAATTTCTTAAAAAGATGTTTGGGGTGGGAGGTTGAGTGAAGACGAGTGGTGGCTTATTCTAATGATAATTTTGCTAATAATGGTACTATTTATAGTTGGTTTTATTATATTGAAAGTTGATTGGAAATCTGCTATTCTTAATTTCAAATTGCCAAAACCTTGGAGTTGAGCATGAAAGGAATATCTCTAGCTATAAAAACGGTTCTGCTTATACTTTTACTTCTTTTTTTACTTCTCCTCTCAACTTATCTTGTACTATATTGGAAAAGTGGTATATTGGCAATATTAAAACAATTTATCTCTCCTTAGAATAAAATTAAGTATGGAAAAACCTATTGAAATAATTGCTTTAATTTTAATAGGTATCGCTATTATTCTTGGTGCATACTTTCTTCTTTCTAAAGCTAAGTCAAATATTCCAACTGAAGGAGAATTGAATAAAGCGTGTTTGGAAATATTAAAGAATGGTTGCAGAGAAAATGAAGTTAATATTAATGGTAAGAGTTTTGAGGATATATGTAAAGAGAATGGACTAAATCTTGATGAATGCCAAAAATACTGCGGGTGTAAATGATGAATGAATTTATAATGAGATTTTTGATAGTAGGTACAATAATAACGATTTTAATAGGCTTTGGTGTTTGGTGGTTTTTTATTCATTCAAGTTCAGATAGAATAGTTGAAGAAAATGGGGCAAAGTTTGTTAAAGCCGTGTATGCTGCATGCGAAACAAACCAACCTGTTTACGTAGATTTTCAAATGCCACAACCATTTGTCGCATCTTTAAAGGAAAAAACTGAAGAATTTTTCAATTGGGTTTCTCAAAAGATAGGTTTAGGCGGCCCCGAGATTAATATTCCGGTTCAAACATTTAACGACCCTTATTATAAAATTTACTGGGAATATTTCCCTCCAGAACCCCCATACTCATTTGGTCAAGGTGTTTTAGAAACGGCAGCTTCGATATTTGCTCCTTGGTCGGAAGATTTACCCTGGACTTCAAACTTTATGTCAACGCTTGTAATAGATTCATTTACACTAGGATTAGATACTTTCGGCCTAGGTAAAATATTCCCAAAAGGGAAAGCTGCAGCAGGCTGGTTAGTAGATAAGTTTAAAAGAGTTTCACCTACTAATTTTGAGAAACTTACAAAAATATGGAATGCTATAGAAAATGGTGCAGATATTGTAGTTGAAAATGTGGGGAAGGCTGAAAGAATT
>JBMSAV010000104.1:0-7405 GCA_049414645.1 Candidatus Aenigmatarchaeota archaeon | reverse complement strand
GACTCCAATATTCTTTACTCCATGGTCTTTCAGAGCCTCTATAAATTTTTTAGTAGCAATTTTTGCAATTTCAAAATCTTTCACATCTAAATCAATCAACAAATCCCAACCAATTCTCAAATTATTCAAATCTTCTCTTTTCATTCCAACATCCAATCTCATTGGATTTTCCCATCTTTCGACAGAAGAATGAAAAGCTACAGTACCCTCTGCTATAGCTTGTAGTATATCCCCATCATAATTTAGGCAATCGGGTCTTCTTCCGTAGCTTCCGTCGGAAAAAACAGAAACAACTTCTCTATTCTTCGCAAAATCCAATATAGCTTTCCTAACCTTTTCTCTAGAATACCAATTCCATATTTGTACAAAATCAACCATATACCCACTTGGAGCTTAAACTCCAATTATTAGTTTGAAGAAAAGTTTAATAGTTTTAATTTAAATTCTAGAATGAGAGTAATAAGTGTTTTATCTGGAAAAGGAGGCGTTGGTAAAACGACAATAACAGCAAATTTATCAGCAGCTTTAGCGAGGCTTGGTTATGATGTTGTTGCTTTAGATGCAAATTTGACAACTCCAAACTTAGGAATTCAGTTTGGAATGCATTTAGCAGAGATTACGCTTCATGACGTTTTAAAAGACGTTGAAAAACTTAAAGATGGAATTTACATTTATCCTGGAGGTTTAAAAATAATACCTGGTAGCTTAAGCGTAGAAGATATAATTAATGTAGATCCTTCCAACCTTTCAAAAGTTGTTGCAAATTTAATTTCTGATTTTGTTTTCATAGATTCTGCAGCAGGTTTGGGAAGAGAAGCTTTAGCTTCTTTAGGTGTTTGCGACGAGGTTTTAATTGTAACAAATCCTGACTTGCCTTCTGTTGCCGATGCTCTAAGAGCTATAAAAATTACAGAAAAAGTTGGGAAAAAAATTAGCGGAATCGTTTTGAATAGAGTAGGGAGGACGAGGAATGAATTAAAAAAAATTGATGTTGAAAGCATCTTAAGCTATCCTGTCATAGCTCAAATTCCCGAAGATAAATTAGTCCAAAAATCTATAAACGAGAGGAAGCCGTTGATTTATTCATATCCTAATTCTAAAGCAGCAATTGAAATTCAGAATCTTGCTTTCAAATTGATCGGAAGCAAATACAGAATTTCTCAAAGTCTACTAGACAAAATATTCTCATGGATTAGATTCTGAAATTTTCATTTCTAAAGCAGTAACTGGAATATAAACTTTAAAATTCTCTAGAACTTGTGGATTTATTTCTCCAAAGAATCCTATTTCTTCTTTATTGCTATAAATTCTAACAAATCTTCCATCTATGAAACTTGGATGATAATCTTCTTTAAACTCAACGTTAATTTTAAGCTTTTTTGCAATTTCTAATACAATACTTTTCGCTTCGGCAAAGAAAGAACCGTTGGAAGCTATAACAGCTGCAACTTTTCTTAAATCTCTTGCTCTAGTTTCGGAATTCTTATCTATCAAAATAACATCTCCAATTTCAAAGATCTTTTGAGGATACGACTCTTTTGTGTTTTTAGAAAGAAAGTCCATCAAACCTGGTAAAAGCCAAATTCTTGTTTGTGTATAAAGCTCCGACACAGGATTACTTATTTTAATTGCATCTCCTTCTACTAGCATTTTCTTAAATTGAATTTCTTCATTTGTTAAAATTGGTCTAATAATTTCTTGGAATCCAAAGCCAATTAGCAATTCTCTAATTTCATCAGAAATTTTTTCAACTTTTGTTAACTCTCCTTTTGTGAAAACATTTGGTAGTTCTGGAGTAAAATTGTTGTATCCATAAGCTATAGCTATGTCCTCTATGACATCAGCCTCCGAAAATATATCAAACCTGTAAGGAGGAGCTATAGCTATTACACTTTCTTTAATTATAACTTTATAGCCCATTTTCTTCAAAGCTTTCTTTATTTCTTCGTCACTAAGAGTTTCCCCCAAAAGCTTCTCAATTTTCTTCCTATCAATTTCTATTGGCTTTTCAATCCATTCAGGAGTGAACAATTCCCTCCCCCCTTTTATTTTTATTCCTTCTATCTTAAAACCTCTTTCTCCAAACATCAAAGTAAGAATGTTTATTGCTTGTTTAACGACATTTTTATCAGTTCCCGTAACATCGATGAAAATATTTTTCGTTTTTTCTGTGATTTTTGTTCTTTCCGAATTTAAAATTGGGGGAAAGCTGAAAATCCCTTTTTTATCAACAAAAACAGGCCATTTGTTTGCATTTATTATTAATTCACCATATTTTCTTCCTTTTTCAGTTCTCGATAGAACATCTATTAAGCTCATTTCTTCGGTTTCGCCTAGAGGAACAAACTTCTCATTTCTAGAAACACCTTTATACCATATCTCTCCTTCTATCTTATCAAAATCATGTAAACCTATAGCAGCTTTTCTTCTCTTTCTTCCTATAGTTTCATGAAGAACTTCTTGTGCATTCATCAAGTTTTTTATCATTTTTTCATCAAGCTTGACATTTCTAACGAGTGCGCAAGCTATGTAAGGTCTTACAGGCACTTCTTCTTGTTTTACAATAATTTTAGAATCATAAATTTTTATATCTTTTGAACCTAATCCAATAAAATCTCTTAAAGCTCTCGCAAACCCTTCCAATACAAACATATCGCTTCTATCAGTTGTAAGCTCTACCTTAATTTCATTTTCTGTTATTTCTTCAACGTTAGATTTCAAGCTATTTATCAATTCTTCTAATTCATCATCTTTTAAGTTTTTTCCAATTAGGTTGATTAGTTCTTTTTTATCAAATGTCAATGTTGGCATTTAAACCTCCCTCAGCCATTTTAAATCATCGGAATAGAGATGCCTTATATCTTCTATTCCAAGTTTTAACATTGCTAACCTTCCAATTCCCAAACCCCAAGCTAAAACAGGAACGTTTATACCTAATGGTTTTGTTACTTCTTCTCTAAAAATTCCTGCCCCTCCCGCTTCGATCCATCCTAATTTTCCGATTTTCACATACATTTCAACGCTAGGTTCTGTAAAAGGAAAGTAAGAAGGCTTATACTTGACATCTTCGCCTCCAAAAATTTTTGCTATCTCTTTCAAATATCCTAAAAGATGTTTGAAATTCAAATTTTCATCTGCAACAATTCCTTCGCATTGCTCAAATTCAATAAAATGCTTAGCGTCTATAACATCTGGTCTGAAAACTCTATCAATTGTAAAAATTTTTGCTGGCAGATTTCTAATTTTTGCTAAACTTCTAGCAGAAACAGCGGTACATTGACTTCTTAGTATTAATTTCTTTGCCAAATTTTCATCCCAGTAACCCCACTTTTTCTCGTGTATCTTTTTAACATTTTCCCAAATTTCTTTTTCTTTAATTTTTCCCTCACCTTCAACAAAGAAAATATCATGAATTTCTCTTGCAGGATGATCGCTTGGCATAAAAAGAGCATCACAATTCCAGAAGTTTATTTCAACTAAAGGTCCTTTAACTTCTTTAAATCCTAAACTAATCAAGAATTCTTTAACTTCTTTTATGATTTTCGTGTACGGATGAATTTTTCCTGCATAAATTTCAGCAGGTGGTACATTTGCTTCATACTTTTTGAATTTAACTTCTTTCCAATAACCACTTTTTATTAATTCGCTTGTTAAAACTGTCACCTCTTTTCCTTTCAATTCTTCTAAATGAGCATACGAAACTTTTTCTACCAATTTCCTCTGAATTAAAATTTTTAGCATCTCGTTATCAACTTCGTTAATTCTATTTTCTTTAATTTTCCTCAGAGCTTCTTCTTCAGGGAAAGATTCAGGTTTTTTAACAAGAATAAGTTCATTGAATTTTAATTCAACCCATCCTTTCTTTTTTGCCCATAATAGAGCAATATCAAAATTTTCTATTTCTTTTTCAAGATCGCTTATTGGTGTTTTTCCAAACTTTTCTAGGTAAAGAACTAAGTTTTTTTCTGGTAATCCGTTTTTTAAATATTTTTCTCCCTCTTCAGTCAAAACATATTGCATAAACTAGAATTCTTGCCAGAAAAATAAAAGTTTTACTTTATCTAACTGGCTTATAAATTTTCCAACCTATATCTTTTCCGGTTAATAAATATGCCAAATAAAGGCCAAGATATCTGGCTGCTCCTTTGGCCTTGCCCCATTTTTCAATTCTTCTAGGGGAAGTTAGAACGAATGTAGAATCTACTATTTTAACTTCACCAAATTTTGAAACTTTTTTTGAAAAATCGTAATCTTCTAATATTTTTAGTTTTTCATCAAAACCTCCAACCAAGTTAAA
Organism: Candidatus Aenigmatarchaeota archaeon; assembly: GCA_049414645.1. Taxonomy (GTDB): domain Archaea; phylum Aenigmatarchaeota; class Aenigmatarchaeia; order CG10238-14; family SpSt-28; genus SpSt-28. Next base: position 3,108 of record JBMSAV010000104.1, on the reverse strand, counting down.
GAACTTTCTTTTTGTAGCCATGAATATTCCAGCTATTTGTGGCTTACCAACTTTTATTGAATTTTTCGAAAACTGATTATAAAACCAATAAAGAAAATAAAATGATGGTGAATAAGAAGAAGGAGCTACTGGACACGAAACTAATGCGACATTTTTCTTTCTAACTTCTTTATAAACTTCTTCTAATGTGTTGGGAAGTACAATGGTGTCAGCATCGATAAATACAAGTATTTCTCCCTCAGCATACTTAGCTCCAAGATTTCTGCCAAAAGATATTCCTTTTTTATTACAGATAACAATCTTGTTAGCATACTTTTTTGCAATTTCAACAGTTCTGTCTTTACTCTTCCCATCGCTTACTATTATTTCATAAGGTACTCTTATTGTTTGTGCCTTTAGAGCTAAAAGTGTTTTTTCTATATATTTTTCTTCATTTAACGTTGGTATTATTACTGAAATTTTTGGGTTTTTTACGGTTTTGATCAACATTAGTCTTCCTTTCATAAACTCTTTCTTTATTTGAAAAATTAAAAACGTGAAATTTGGAATATTCTTTCAACGAACTGGAGGGTATTCAGGTTGTTTATTAAATATTTTAATTTTGATGTATCCAAAAGGCCAAGCACAAATCGTTCTAAATAAGCCCAATCTTTTCAGACGTCTAGAAGATCCTATTGCATAAGTATCTGTTATATATTCTATTTTCCCTATCTTTTTTATTCTAGAACCCAACTCTATATCTTCTGCTAGATGCAACTTTTCATCAAAGCATCCAACTTTGAAGAAAACGTCCCTTTTACATCCGAAACAACAACCACGCAGAGGATGTAAATTGAGTTTAGAGAGTGTGTAGTAGCTAACTTCCACTAAAATAGAGATAAACCAGTCCTTAAGGTTGTCACATAATATAGGAACCACAACTCCTACTACTTTTTTTCTTCTTAAATGCCCAACAACCTTACTTATTACATTTGGTAGAAGTGTCGTATCTGCATCGACAAAAATTAATATTTCCCCTTTTGCGACTTCAGCTCCAATATTTCTTCCTACTGAAACACCTCTTCTTTTAGTTACAATGACCTTATCAGCATATTTCCTAGCAATCTTTACAGTCATGTCTTTACTATTAGAATCAACCACAATAATTTCGTATTTGCCTTTGTAATCTTGATTTTTTATTGAGAGCAAAGTAGTCTCGATATATTTTTCTTTGTTTAATGTTGGTATAATAACTGAAACAAAGGGATATTTTTCATTCAAACACCTTTTCCCACATTTCTTTTGCTAATTTTCCATCGTACTTGAAATCTTTAACTTTCTCTTTAGCTTCTTCTCTTCTCTTTTGATGCTCTTGCAAAAACTTGACGAGTTTTTCAATTAAAATTTCCTTAAGCTCTCCAGTTAGCAGCTTACCACTTCTATAATCTTCCTCTATTTTCTTAAGTTTGTTATCATCTTCCTCAAAAAGGGTCTTTAGCCACTGAAAGCTAACATCTATATCTGGATTGCCACCAAGCTTTCTGTGTAATTCAATAGTTGGTTGTCCTCCCGAAAATGCATGCTTGTAAATTTTTTCTCTTACAGTTTTCTCATCATCAGTTAAGTAAATAGAAGTTTCAGGTTTACTTGCTGACATCTTTCCTTCTATTCCAGTTAATGGTGGTAAGAATTTGGAATGAATTTGAGCTGATTTTCTTTTCCCAATGGCTTCAGCCACATCTCTTTGCAACCTCCAGAAAGGATCTTGGTCAACTGCTGCCGGTATTAAGCAAATCTTATCCTCAAAGAATGTTGGGACTATTTCTAAAGCCGGGAAAAATATCAATCCAATGTTTGTTTCATTTGTAAAACCAAAAACTGCCTTAACTGTTGAAAAGTTTATCTTTTTAGCAATTTTTATTGCAATGGGATACATGTTCCTTATATACTCAGTATCTTGGAAAATAAATGTTCTGTTTTCATCAAAACCTACAGCAATTATGTCTAAAATGTTTTCATAGGCCCATTTTCTTGTTTCTTCTAAACTCAATTTTCTTTTTGGTTCAAGGAACTTTTCATCATCAGTTAATTCTATATAAACATTCACTTTGAACTTATCTTGAAGCCATTTTGTGAACATGAAAGGAATTAAATGACCAATGTGCATTGGTCCGCTAGGTCCTCTACCAGTATAAAGAAAAAATCCATTTGTTTTTGCTTCATTCAAAACAACGTCTAAATCTCTATGAGCAAAAAAATATTTTCTTCTAAGTAAAACATGCAACTCTTTAGTGAGGCTTCTTATTTTTTCGAGCATCTCTTCGTCTATGCTTTTTAATCCAAATTCTTTAATGAGTTTTTCGTAATCAATCTTTCCTTCAACTTCCCACGGTGTTATTTTTTTATCTTCCTTCATAATTAAAGAATTTAAACGAGAAATTTAAAGAAATTTTTATGCCAGTCTTTAAGTTAGTTATAAGCGATCCAGAAACTAGAAAAGCTTATCAGCTAGAAATAGACCAAAATAAAGCCACATTTTTAATTGGGAAGAAGATTGGAGAAGAATTTGACGCATCTCCTCTAGGATTAACTGGTTATATTTTAAAGATAACCGGAGGAACAGATAAAGATGGCTTTCCTATGCATCCAAACGTTGAAGGAATGGTAAAGAAAAAAGTTTTATTGTCGGGGCCCCCCGGTTTTCATCCGGAGAGGAAAGGTCAAAGGAAGAAAAAAACTATAAGAGGAAACACAATTTCTCCTGATATTGTACAAATTAATTGTAAGGTTGTTAAAAAGGGAGAGAAGCCTTTAGAAGAATTAGTTCCTAAAAAAGAAAAGAAAGAAGAAAAGAAGAGCTAAAGTCTATTAAAAGTATCTTTTAAGTTTAACTAAACTTTCTCACGCTAATTTTTCTATACTATGAGACAGATTTATAAGTTTATTTTTTGATAATTTTTATGGCATTCTTACAAAAAGAAGTTTGGGAATGTCCTTTTTGTGAGGCAGAAACTATAGAAGTCGTAGTTAGGCCCGCCACATATGTAGCTAAAAGAAGTGCTGTTAGGGGAGGTCGAAAAACTAGTTATCATAAAGTTGGCCAAGAAGTTGTTGTTTTAAGTGAGGCTT
>JBMSAV010000103.1:0-4724 GCA_049414645.1 Candidatus Aenigmatarchaeota archaeon | reverse complement strand
ATAACTTGCAAAAGGGGCGATAACAAATAAAAGGCCTGTTCTTGATTATCCACAAAAAATCCTCTTCTAACAAGCTTATCAAATTCTTCTCTAACTTTTTGCATAGTTTCTATATCTTCCTGTATCTCTGCTTGGGTATCTTCTTTTGCTTCAGAAATAACAGGAACTGTAGAAGCAGAAGTAGCCATTGGAACCGTAGGAGCTAAAGAAGGAACCTGCGCTTTGGTTAAATCGATTTCAGGAGAAGTAAAAGATGGTTCCGCTTTCTTTGCTTTCTCTTCCCTTTCTCGTCGTTCAATTTCTCTTTGCTGGAAGTGGGTTATAGCTTCTTTAATATTTTTTTCGGTTGGCAAAAGAGTTGTTTTACCCAAAATATACAAATCCCTTAAGTTTTTTACATTTTCAGCAACCCATTCTTTGATTGTTGATCTGTTGATATCAGTAAGAAATTCCCCAATAGAAATTACTGCGTATCCAGGAATAGACAACAAATTTCCTATCCCCTCAGATAAACCACTTAAAACTGCTTCTAAAATTCCCTTTCTTTTGGATTGTTTTTGTGTTTGTTTTTCCTGGGACATGGTTTTATTTAGAAGTTGGTGGTGTTGTTGCTCCACCAAGAGGTAAAGAAAAGATGGAAGGGAATAAACTACCTATATTTGTTGTTCTTGTTGATCTTGTTACAGTTCTTGTAAGTGATGGATCTACCCAGGTTCTTAGTTGTCCGTTTTCATCTATGACAATAAACATTGTTCCTTGGTCTCCTACAATCGTTGAGACCTGACCCACTCTTGGCTTCTGTGAAAGTATATTTAGTAATTGCCTATAAACAACATTACTTTCTGTTCCCAGTAAAGTTGCTAAATTGTTCGAAAAGCTTTGTAAAAATGTTCTTTCGCTAGGAGTAAGATCTGCATCAGACTTGATTTTTCCAAGTTTTGGAGCAAAAACTTGTCTAGCAAATTCTATTGAAGCAGAAGCTGCTTGAAGCCTTTGAATCATTGTAGCTGCTTGAAGTTGTTGTTCTTGATAAGGGAATAATCTCATTTGCGCTACAGTATTTAAAAGATTTGCCATTGTGTTTATGTAAAGATTTCTTTCTTGAACGAAGCTTTGATATAAAGCTGCTTTTGTTTGAATTAAAGCCCTTGCTGTCTCTAAATCTCCAGTAGCAATTGCTTGATCGTAAGCAAGCCTAATTTCGCTATCTGCTTTAGCAATAATTTCAAAATTTTTAATCAACCTATCCAACATTTCTTGAGAAAATCCACCAACATTATGCATAGTAGCAATAATTTGCTGAAATTCTGGTCTTAAAGCTTCAACTCTTTCTCTTGCTAATCTCGCTGCCTCTTCTCTTCCTCTTTCTAATGTTTCTCTTGCCCTTTCAGCATATCTTTGAATATCTTGCAAAATAGCAGTAGGAGTAATTTCAGCGGGAATTTGTTGAGGGGGTTGAATACCTAAAGCAGAAGCAAGTTGTTGTGCTGGCTGTATAAAACTTGAAACAATTCCAGCAGTACCTTGAGGAATTGGATATGGATTAATTTGCGCAGGTGTGTTTTGTGGATTATTTTGTTGTGGCATTTTATCTTGTTAGAGGAGGTTTAACTCGACCAAATCTTGTAAATATTCTCTTGGGAGGATAAAAGCTTCTTGCTTTCATATAGTAAGACTGATAAAGGGAATTGATGTAGGACTTATCTAATGTACTTGCCCCCCTATAATGCTGAATAGCTAAAAGAGCAACCAAAGAAAGTGTAAGTTCGTTTTGGATAATAAGAACATCATCTGTAATTGCCGTAACTGAGCTTTTCAAATTTCCTGAGCTATCTCTAACTACTAAGTTTGTGTAGTATTTTACAACTATGGGGTCATAAACTACAAGCTTTATATCGTCTAAGAACCAGTTGTTTGAGCTTGTAAATGCTGATGTGTAATCTATGTCGAGCTGTATGTAGCTAATATTCTCCGGATTAGGATTTCCAACTATTATAGCATCTTTCCAATTAAATTTTAAGAAATTCCAACCAACCTCAAAAGAAGAACCATCTGCTTGAGTAGTAACCGTAACCTTGTAGTAATTAGAAGCATCTGTGGCCCAATTTAGCGAAATGGAGGTTAGGTTGGAAGTTTGTTGGATATAAAGCCATAAAGTAAAGGAACCCCTATTTTCGTATGTTTTTAGGTTCAATGAAGGCGAAAATGTTTTTCTAACACTTGCCCTATTTAAAGCAGAAGCACCAACATTGATATCAAACTTAATTGATTTGTCTCCTTCTTTTTTGAAAGCAGAACTAGTTCCTAAATTAACAGCATCGTTTAGAACCATAAACCCATCCGTATTTTCACATTTTTCGATTGATAATGGCGGATAAACATTTTTAGTTAAGATGTAAATTTTGTTTCCCTCTAAAGAATACAAAACAGCATCTGATGGTTTTTTGCCTAACTTAATCAAGGTTTCAGGTGTTTCAAAAAGCCAATCTCTTCTGTTATTTTCCGAAATGTATGGTTCTGAAGAGCTATCATAAGACAAACTAATCAAATAGACAAAGTCTTGAGGTAGGGGATAAACTAGTTGGTCCTCTGAAAATTCCAATGTTATTGTTCTTGTCGAATTTTCAAAATCAAATTCTCCTATCAAAAAGGCAAGAGCACTGTTAATTGCGGAAATCTTTTGGTTTTGTTCTAATGTTGTATCAGTTCCTGAATAGCCCAAAAAGTCGTTGATTTTGTTTAAGATGCGATCAACTGTCATGCCTCGTCGTCGTAAGTAATAATGACCTTTTTGAAAAGAAAAGGATCTTGATTAGAAGAACCCCTGTAAGAGAATTTAAGTTTAAACTTTGAAGCTACTAAGCCTATGTTTTCTATTCTTTGGTATCCACTTTGCGTTATTGGGGGAAGGTTTAATGTGCCCCTTTCTCTTGTTTTTTCTCGCATGTACTCTATTGAAGCAGATATAGTTCTACCCGCTAAGTTCTCTGTAAAAACTTCTATTGAGTGTATTTTAACATAGTTTGAGTTATTCAAATTGAGCCAATTGGTTTCAACGTAAAAGTCTTCATTTTTGGTTCCAATTGGGGCAGTATATAAATAATTGCTCACCCATAATCTATCCATCATAATTCTGGTTCCCGCATCATTTAAATAAAAAACCAATAATTGGTCCTTAAGGGCAAAAGCATAATAGGCAGAAACATCATTAGTATTAGTTGTACTTCTTTTGGGATCAATCTCAACCACCAAATCGTCCTCTGGATACCATAAAATTACACTTTTAGCATCTGCACTAACAGAAGAATAAAATGTGGGAATAACAACGAAATTTAGACCTGCGCTTATAGAAGAAAGAGGATGATTTTCAACACCCACCAATTCTCTAGTAACTTTCAAATTTTGAATTCTTCTAACAAATTTTAGCCCTGAAGGAGAAAAAGCATAGATTTCGGTATTTTGCCCATCGTCAAAAAACAAATATGTTATTCCGTTGTAAAGAATACTCCCCCTTATTTCTTTGTTGAATTGCAACCTATGAAAATAAATATTTAACCAGTTTCCATCCCAAAGATAAAGCCTTTTAGGTGGTTCAAGCGAGTTTTTGTGTATTACAACTATGCCCAAATAAGAATTGTTAAGATTGATTAAAGCATAAACACCCTCAGTAATGGCTAGGTTTAAAGTTCCAACTGTACTAGAAAAGTCAGGTGATAAAACTTGTATTCTATGGTCGTTAGGAGAGGCAATATACCAATAATTTTTCCAAAACATAAAAACACGCGGATTATTGATTATGATTGTTCCAGGAGGAGTAAAATTTATAATGCCACTCAAATTGTCTTCATATTTCCAAAAAACCTGACTTTGCGTTCTTGAAAAACCTGCTACTCTATTATTACCCGTATCAAGCATATGGTAATTGTTATTGGTGTCCCCAAAGCTTCCTACGTTTCCCAAATAACTGTAATCTTCTATAGCAAAAACGGTTGATTTTGTAGATTCTACATATAAACGATTAGGATTGTATCTAGAATAAGCAAAGCGAATTATATTGCTCCCATGAATACTCGTACTTGCAATTTCAGTAGAGGAATATCTACAATTCATCAACGAAACCTGTCCTCCTTCAAAATTTCTATTAGAACCTATAACAGGAATACCCCTCAAATGCCTATAAAGATTTTGATTACCAGAAAGTGCAATTTCATAATCCCACCCAGTTCTCTCTATAAAATTTGCCAAAGTTAATGATTTCAATGCCATTTTAGAAAATAATCAGTGCAGTAATGGTTGAATTATCGCTTGAACTTGTAGAACGGAAAGTTATTTTTCCGTCTTCAAGGGTATAATAAAGAGTTCCCGGTGTTCCAGAAATGTTTCTATATGTCAATAATGCCCTCGAAGTCAGTTTTATTCTGTCGTCGCTATAAACAAAAACCCCTCCAGAAAGGTTAAAATCTGCTATCATCATTACTGGTTGATTATCTTCTCCGTAGAAAGTAAAAATCAATTTGTTGGTTCCAATATCAAAAGACTTGAAAAAATATATGGATTTTCCTAGTGGAATTACAACATTCTCACTGGTTTGTTTGTTGTGAAATGGTATGTCCCGCAGATTTGTCATTCTTTCTTTCGATAATGTAAATTTCGGGAAAAATGCCTAAGTTTGTAACTTTCAATCTAACGGCAAAATCAAGGTTGTATTTTTCTACTAACTGCCT
>JBMSAV010000102.1:0-6207 GCA_049414645.1 Candidatus Aenigmatarchaeota archaeon | reverse complement strand
AATCATGGATAAGTTGGAAATTATAAGAGTCTTTTTACAAGATGGTATTCAACTAACTCCGGGAGCTTTAGAGATAATTTTCGAGAATCAAGATATTATAGATAAAATTAGAAATTTTGCTAAAGAAAAAAACTTAATCTTAATAGATGAGAGTATTTTTTCGGAATTAAAAAAAGAAGAAATACAAGAGATAAAAATTTTATACCCAGAGGAAATAATAAGTTATTCTATCGAGGATGTTATAAAGATGTATAAAGAAAGATTTGAATTTCTTTCAGCCGAGATTCAAAAAAATTATAGTTCTTTTACTATAACTTCTTTGTCTAAAATCAAGAAGTTAAAGAACGGGGAAGACGCTATGATAATAGGTATGGTTAAAGATAAAACAACCTACACAATAATTCTGGAAGATTTAACTGGTTATGAGACGATTAAGATGGACGCAAAAGCTACTGAGAAACTTTTCTTTGATGATGTAGTAGGTATTAGGGTTAGGAAAGAAGGGGAAGATTTTATAGGATATAAAGTATTTTTTCCTTCTTTAACTTTTTTTAGAAAGATTGGTAACTTAAAAAAAGGGGTAGTTGTTTCTGGTTCGGAAATAAAGGTTAACTCTCAAACTTTATCAATAAAACCCTCCGATATCATTCGAATTTATATTAACGACTATAGGCTTTTTTTACTTGATTCAAGAGTGGTTGAGATTTATCTACAAGAAACTGAGAGCTATGTCGATACTTTAATTTCTTTGATTGAAAGAAGACATCTAAATCCGTCCTTTCTTAGGTCAAAAAAACTTTATAAAAAAGACCTATTTCTATTGGATGAGATTCCAGATTCGATTGTTGTTTTAAACTCAAACGAAGCAACTCATAGAGTGTATAAAGGAATAAATATCTTTTTTCTGCCTAAGGATAAAAGTTTATTGTTAAAAGAAAGAAATTTTCTTTGAATAACTTTTCTATAAAAAATATTTTAAAGGCAACAAAACTATTTTAAGATTACTTAAAGTAAAGAATAAATGAAGGTATCTTTTCAAGTTCTTGATGTCGACTATATAATGGTTAATTCTTTGCCAACGGTAAGAATTTTTGGAAAGACAAAAGAAGGGCAATCGATTTGTGTCCTTTATGATAGGTATTTACCATATTTCTACTTTATCCCAGCTAGAAAAAAGGAAGAGATAGAGGCTATATTAAAGAAAGAGTTTGGCGGCTTGATAGCGGGAATGGAAGAGGTAGAAAGGTACGAGCCGATTGGTTATAGAGAGAATAAAACAAAAATGATTAAGATTTTTTTGACCGACCCTTCGAAGGTACCAAAGGTTAGAGAATTTATATTAAGCAAAGAACTATCTAAAGGAATTTTTGAAGCAGATATACTATTTAAGTATAGGTTTCTAACCGATTTTAACATCTTTGGAATGAGATGGTATAGCGTTGAAGGAAGGGAAATTAAAACTAACGGTATTAAAACCGAAAGAGTTATTTTAATGGAAAGCATCGACGAGGAAGATTATCAATTTAACGCCCCATTTAAAATACTTTCTTTAGATATAGAGACAACTGCAAAGGAAGGAAAGCCAAATCCAGAAAAAGATAGGGTTATATTGATAAGCCTATCTTTTAATCCTCCTTATAAAGGAAAGAATAGCCTTGTTCTAGTTGCCAAGCCAACAAAAGTAAACGGTGATACTCAAGTATTTATAGATGAAAAAAGTATGTTAGAGGAATTGATTAAAATTATAGATTCTTACGACCCAGATTTTATTGTTGGTTATAACATAAACTCTTTTGATTTGCCTTTCCTTTATGTAAGATTTAAAGAGAATAAAATATTTCCTTCTTTAGGAAGGTCAAATGACAAGCCTTTACTTTCAAAAAAATTGAAAGAAGATAATTATAGAAATCATATTTTAGGAAGAGTAGTAGTAGACGTTTATGAAATAGTAAAAGAACTTTCGGAGAAGGGGCTTATAAGATTAAAAAGATATTCGTTGGATGATGTAGGAAAAGCTTTGGTGGGCGAGGGAAAGGTTGAAATAAAACATAGTGAAATAGTAAAGATTTTTGAAGAAAACGATGTTGACAAAATGCTAAAATTGATAGAATATGCTAGAAAAGACGCAACTTTAACTTTGAGGATATTTTTAGAAAAAAGATTAATAGAAAAATACATAGAGCTTTCAAAGGTTTGCGGTTTGTTACTCCAAGATGTTTTAGATGAAGGTGAAGCAGCAAGGGTAGAAAGTTTACTACTTAGAGAATTCAATAAGAGAGAGTTTGTTTTGCCAAACAAGCCGGATAACAAAGAAATGTTGAGAAGGAAAGAAGAAAGAGAAGTAAGAGGATTTAAAGGAGCAACAGTTTTGGAACCAAAGGTGGGTTTATATACTACTCCAATTATATATCTTGACTTTAAGTCAATGTATCCGACTATTTTTATTAACTTTAACATATGCCCGACAACTTGGGTTATAGATGAAAGAGAAAATGTTATTGTTTCTCCATATGGAGCCAAGTTCGTTAAATCTGAAATAAGAAGGGGGATAATTCCGCAGATTGTTGAGTTCTTGATCAATGAAAGGGACAAGGTTAAGAAAGAAATGGAGAGAGAGAAAGACGAAGAGAGAAGATTTTTGTTAGATGCTAAGCAAGAGGCGTTGAAAAGAGTTGCTAATGCATTTTATGGTTATACTGGATATATAAGGGGGAGGCTGTATGTTTTGGATTTAGCAAATTCGATAACTAGCTACGGCAGATACTTTATAGAAAATACAAAAAAGTTGGTTGAGAAAACTAGCAAATATTGGGAGGTAATATATGGAGATACAGACTCTATAATGGTGAAAGTAAATGCTAACGATATTGAAGAAGCCTTTAAAGTTGGAGAGGAAATAGAAAGGATTATAAACGATTCCTATCAAGGAAAAATAAAAGTTAAAATAGAGAGTGTTTTTAAATCATTTTTAATAGTTGCGAAAAAAAGATACGTTGGTATTTCTGTAGAAAAGGAAGGAGATAAAATAAAGGAGAAAATTGTAATGAAGGGAATCGAAACTGTTAGGAAGGATTGGTGTGGGTTAACTGAAAAGGTCCTTTCTAAGGTTTTAGAAGTTCTTTTAAAGGAAGGAAATATAGAAAAGGCTACAGCTTATGTAAGAGAAGTAATTAAGAATTTAGAAGAAGGTAAAGTAGATATAGAGGATTTGATAATAACCAAAGGTATATCTAGACGTTTAGATGAGTATAAGGGTATTCAGCCTCACGTGGAGTTAGTTAAAAAAATTATGAAAAGATCTCCTGAAAAAGCTCCGATGGTTGGTGATAGGGTGGATTTTGTTATAGTTGCTGGTCCAGAGTTAATATCTAAAAGAGCCGAAGATCCAGAATACGTTTTAGAGAAAGGTCTAAAGATAGATGCAAAATATTATATAGAAAATCAAATATTACCTCCTGTTGAAAGAATTTTTGAGGCACTTGGTATTAAAAGAAGTGCCTTACTTTCGAATGGTAGGCAGATAAGTTTAACGTCAATATCAATGCAAAAAGATGGTCAGAAAGGTGAATCATTGAATAACTTTGAAAACTTTGTTTGTCAAAAATGCGGAAGAGCTTACTATTCTTTACCATTTTCAGGGAAATGCTACGATTGTAATAATGAAATACTATTCAATTTTAATGGATTTTTGTCGAGAGCAATCAATAAAAGTATTTAAATGTAAAAACAAAGTATTTAAATATAAGAATCCAAATAACTAATTATAGTTCTCTGGTGATGTTTTTGTTAAAAGATATTACAAAAGTTAAGGAAACCGGAACTACAACAGTAGGAATAATATGTGAAGATGCAGTAATTCTTGCTGCTGAGAAAAAATCTACTTTAGGATATCTTGTAGCTAGTAAAGAAAGCGAGAAAATATTGCCTTTAGACTCTCATATAGCTATGACTATTGCTGGAGCAAGCGGAGATGCTCAGGTTTTAGCAAGATATCTAAGGGCAGAGTTTAAGCTTTTTGAGATAGAGCATAGAAGAAAAATAACAGTTAAAGGGGCTGCAATTTTAGTTTCAAACATTTTGCAAAGCTCTAAATATTTTCCATACCTAGTTCAGTTAATTATTGGCGGAGTTGATAATTCTGGTCCACATATATTTGACTTGGACGCTATCGGTGGAATAGAAGAAGACAAAAGATTTATTTCTACAGGTTCAGGTTCTCCAATAGCTTTGGGAGTATTAGAGGATCAGTATAAAGATAAAATGAGTATAGAAGAGGCAAAAGAACTTGCAATAAGAGCTATAAAGGCTGCCGTGGAAAGAGATATAGGTTCTGGTGGAAGAGCGATTGATGTAGCAATAATAAGTAAAGATGGAATAAGGTTTGAGACTCATAAACTCTAATTCAAAGTTGGTAGTTAGTCATGGAAATAATAAAAAGTTTAAGAGAGCTTTTACCAGATGAAGTAATTAGTAGAGTTGAATTTGAGGGACCAAGGATTGTAATTTATACTAAAAATGTAGATTTTTTCAAGTCTAGTGAAGAGTATGTTAAAAAACTAGTGTCTATTTTAAAGAAAAGAATAGAAGTTAGAGTAGAAAAGGAACTACTAACCGAAGAGGAAAAAGCGAGGAAAAAAATATTAGAATTAACACCACCAGATGCTGAGATAAAAGATATTAAGTTTGAAAGGGAGAGAAGCATAGTTAACATTTATGCTAAAAAAATTGGATACGTTATAGGTAAAGGAGGTGAGGTTGTTAAAAAAATAAGAGAAGAAACATTATGGCAACCAAAGATAGAGAGAGCACCTTTAATTGAGTCAAAGATCGTTGATGGTATAAGAAGTATGATGTATGAGGAGGCTGATTTTAGAAGAGAATTCTTGAATAAAGTTGGTATGAGAATTTTTGGAAATAGAGATTTAGATAGGAAAAGAATAAGATTAACATTTTTAGGGGGGGCTAGAGAGGTTGGAAGGTCTTGTTTGTTAGTAGAGACTTTAAAGTCAAAAATTTTAGTAGATGCTGGAGTCATTGCTGGCAGCCCAACTGGTTATCCTATTTTAGAAATCCCGGAGTTTAACATAAATGAGATTGATGCTATTGTAGTGTCGCATGCGCATTTAGATCATATAGGCTTCATTCCAGTAATTTATGAAATGGGTTATGATGGTCCTCTATATTTAACACAACCAACTTTAGATTTAGCAACTTTACTTTGGTTGGATTTCATTGATGTTATGCAAAGAAGTTCTTTTAAACCTTTATTCACAATAAAAGGTGTAAAAGAAGCTGTAAAGAGGGCCATAACCTTGGATTATAATGAAGTTACTGATATTTCTCCGGATATTAGGCTAACTTTCTATAATGCCGGCCATATTTTGGGATCTGCAATTGTTCATTTACATGTTGGAGATGGCTTACATAATATTGTTTATGCTCTCGACCAAAAGTTCGGAAGAACAAATCTTTTAGATCCAGCGTATACAAACTTTCAAAGAGTAGAGACTTTAATTATAGAGTCAACATACGGAGCAAAGACAGACATTATGCCTTCAAGGAAAGAGGTAGAAGAACAATTTATGCAAGTGGTTAACAAAACAATGGAGAGAGGAGGAATATGCCTTATCCCAAGCTTTTCTGTTGAAAGAAGCCAAGAGGTAATGGCAATCTTAGTTAAACACAACTTTCTTTATCCAATTTATTTAGATGGAATGATTTGGGATGCCAACGGTATTTTTACCGCATATCCAGAATATTATGGAAAAGCGATGATGAAGGAAGCTATTAGTGGTAAAGATCCGTTTCTTTCTCCTATATTTAAAAGAATATCATCGTCATCAGAAAGAGAAAAGGCTTGGAATGATAGGCCTTGCATAATTATTTCACCAAGCGGTATGTTAAATGGAGGACCAGTTTTGGAACATTTAAAACATTTGGCTGAGGATGAAAGAAACACGTTAATTTTTGTAGGATACCAAGCTGAAGGGACTTTAGGTAGAAAGATACAGAAAGGTTGGAAAGAAGTTCCAATTGAAGAAAACGGAAAAACAATACCTTTGAAAATAAAGATGGAAGTCTATACTGCAGATGGTTTAAGCGCACATTCAGATAGAAGACAGCTTTTAGCTTATATAGGCAATTTAACATCTAAGCCAAAAAGGGTTTTTGTTGTTCATGGAGAAGAAGAAAAAGCCGTCTCTCTAG
>JBMSAV010000101.1:0-3697 GCA_049414645.1 Candidatus Aenigmatarchaeota archaeon | reverse complement strand
TCCTAATTCGAGAATTCTCTTTTCTATCTCCTCTTTAGATAAAGAATTTACCTCTGAAACAATTTTTTTAACTACCTCAAAAAGTAGCTTGATTTCTTTCTTTGCTTCGGGTACTTCTGCTAAAACTTTTTTTATAACAGCGTCTTCTCTTGCTTTCCCATATTGCTTAGCGTTCAGCAAAGAATATTTTAGAACTATATCTTCAATTTTCATATTATTTTCTTGATAAAAGAAAGATTTAAATAGGATAGAAAAAGTTTAGTATGAGAGATGATAAACCATTAAGCTATTTTCTACACGTAAAACCGATAAAAATATTAATTTCTTTGAGAAATGGACCTAAATATGTCACGAAAATATCTAAAGAAGTTGATATAACTTATTCTCATACTATAAAGTTGCTAGATATATTTAATGAATTGGGATTAGTTGAATTTGAAGAAAAGGGAAGAATAAAGATGGTTAAGTTAACTGTTTCAGGAGAAGAAATAGCAAGAATTTTCGATACCATTGTAACGAAACTTTCTAAAATTAAAAAAATACAATAGCTATTCCAAAATTGTCACTGCGGGCATTCCTTTCAAATACCATTCTCTTAGTTGATCCTCTGTATAAAGCTCATATTCTTGAGAAAGATATCTAGCGTGCCCTGTTAACCTATCTACAATCGGGGCGGGCACTCCTGCCGAAATTAATCTTGTTTTAAACCATTTTCTTAAACAATGAGCATGTAAAGTAAATCTTTTTCCAATCTTTTTAGAATATTTCCTAAATACTCCCTCCAATAGATATTGTATATTTTGGTAGCTCATCATCTTCCCATCTTCTCTAGCTATAACAGGAGAATTCTCGTTTAGTTCCTCGCCTAAATTTTTTCTTTGATTTAAATATTCCTCTAAAAATTTCTTAGCTTCTTTACTTATGAAAGTTATTCTAGATTTTCTTTCTTTAGCTCCAATTCCTTTTATTCTAATAGTAGGTATCTCTTTAGATAAATCTATATCCCCAATTTTAAGATTATATAGCTCTCCAACTCTCATTCCAGAAGATGCAAGCATAGTTATTATAACCTTCATCCTTAAGTCTACTTCAGATAAAATTTTCTTTAAGTCATTTTTATCTGGTAAGACATCTTCATGAACATTGAATATTCTTAATGGAATGTCAACATCAACCTTTAAGCCATTTGCAGCAAAAAATTTTTTTAGAGAAGAAATCCATGCAGCTACAGATTTTGGTGCTAAATTTTTATTTGCTAAATAGACAGCAAAATCTTTAACAATTTCGTTTTGATTTTGATTTTGTTTGACTTCTTCTAAAAAAGAGTCTAGATTTTGTATTTGCTTATATTCAACAAACTTTGCTATTCCTTTTAAATAAGTCTTTTTAGTATTTTCGCTTCTAGTTAACAAATTTAATTCTCCAACCATTCTTTTTATACTTTCAAAATTCTCTAACTCTTTAATTCTCATTAATTATAGATATCACTCTATTTTTTAACTTTGATCGCCCTCGTTGGACACATATCAGCAACTTCTTTTATCTTTTCAGTTGGAGCTCCATTTTCATTCTTTACTACAGCTTTCCCGTCATCTTCCATCTCAAATACTTCAGGTAACATCGAAGCGCACAAACCACAACCTATACAAAGATCTTTATCAACCCAAACCTTTGGCATAGATATCACCTTATTAAGTTTATTTATTGAATATTTAAGCTAATCAATATCTTATTACTTTCTTTATAACTTCGGGAATGAATTCAATCAAATCTGTTGGTAGAATTCCTTCGCTTAACTTTTTAGAAGCTAGCTCACCAGCTTTACCATTAACAAAAGCGGCAGCACACGCAGCAGTAAAATTATCGACTTTTCTAGCTAAATAAGCAGCAAGAATTCCTGCTAAAGTATTTCCAAAGCCTGCTTTTGTCATCGTGGTCGAACCTGAAGTATTTATTGCTACTCTATCGCCATCAGAAATAACATCTATATGACCTTTCAATAAAACTGTTACAGAATAATCTTTCGCAAAATTCTTAACAGCTTTTATCCTCTCATTCAAATCATTGGTTACTCTCATTCCACTTAAAACAAAAAATTCATAAGAATGGGGTTAAAACAAAATTTTTTCCTTTTAACTCATTTTTATATCTTGCAAAAGCGTAAATAGCATCATCATCAATAACTATTGGCTTGTTCACTCTTTTCAAATATTCGAAAATTGCCTCTAAAATGTTTTCCTCTCTCGTTAAGCCTCCGCCTATTTCAACAGCATCTCTTTTCTCTGAAATTTTAACAAGCTCATCTATAACTTCTTTTAAAAGAAAATCTCCTTTAAAAGGATAGACCATCAAGTTTGGGGAATAACTTGCTATTATTTTAGAAGCTTCTTCTGGTGCAGCAATAGTAACCCAATCTACTCCAGCTCTATAGGCAGCTAAAGCTACTAAAATTGGTGTTGTTGGATAAAGCTTGCTTCCTCCTATAACAAGCAAGTTACCAAAATTATGTTTACGGACCCAATCTTCTCTTTTTTTATAAACATTCTTTAATATATCCCAACCAACTTTCTCCATAAACATTCTTTTTATTCTTTATCCAAAAAGCTTAAAAGTTTTTTATTAGAAAGCAAAATTAAATTAGTGATGTTATGATAAATGTTGCAGTCCATGGTATAGGAACAATAGGAAAAAGAATCGCGCATGCAGTAAAGTTACAAAAAGATATGAAGTTAAAAGCAATAGTTGGTTATTCTCCTAACTCAATAATAAGAACAGTATTAGAACCCCATGGTCCTTTATATGGCACAGACCTTTACGCAACTAATGAAGAATGCTTAAAGAAATTCAAAGAGGCAGGAATGATTGTTAATGGGACATTAGAAGATCTTCTTAAAGAGGGAAAAATTGATGTAATAGTAGATGCGACACCAGAAGGCTTAGGAAAAGAATACAGAGACAAATATTACTCCAAGTATAACGTTAAAGCAATATTTCAAGGTGGAGAAGATGCAGATGTTGCAGAAGTTACTTTTAATGCAGTAGCTAACTATGAAGAAGCTATTGGTAAGAGGTTTGTAAGGGTCCCCAGTTGCAACACAACAGGCTTAATAAGAACTATTAACGCATTAGAAAAGTTTGGTATAGCATACGTCTTTGGAGTTGTTGTAAGAAGGGCTTCTGATCCGCCTGAATATAAAAAAGGTCCTATAAACGCAATAGAATTTGAGGAAGTTCCTTCTCATCATTGCTTTGATGTTAAATGTGTATTAAGTAGGTTAAACATATTTACAATGGCTGTAAAAGTGCCAACAACGTTAGCACATACTCATATAGTAGAAGCTACTTTAATTAAGAAAGTTAGTAAAGAAGATGTTATTAGAGCTTTTGAAGAGCAAACTAGAGTAATATTGTTAGATATAAAAGAGTATCCTGCAACCTCAGTAATTATAGAAAAGTTCAGAGATTATTGTAGGCCTAGGAATGATATGTATGAAGTTGTTGTTTTAAGAGATAGCATAAGCGTTGAAGGAAATAAAGTAAGATGGATGCATGTTGTTCATCAGGAAGCCGATGTTATTCCAGAAAACATAGATGCTATAAGAGCTATAACTGGAATAGAAAATGACAAGTGGAAAAGCATAAAAATGACGAATGAAAGTTTAGGAATTCTGAAATAAACTCTTTTCTTCTTTTCTTT
>JBMSAV010000100.1:0-3586 GCA_049414645.1 Candidatus Aenigmatarchaeota archaeon | reverse complement strand
AAGTCTTATAAATGAGCAGACAAAACATTATTTAAAATTGCTTTATGAAAGATATAAAGAATTAAATAATTGGAAGAAAGAAGATTTAGAAAATGTTTTAAGAAATTTGGCAAATGAGCTAAATATAAAACCTGCTCAAATCATACATCCATTAAGAATCGTATTAACAGGTAAAACCATAGGACCAAGTTTATTTGAATTGATTGAAGCACTCGGAAAAGAAGTTGTTTTAAGGAGGATGGAGTTACATGGGGGTAAAAGCTATGGTAGTGAAAAATCGCCGTTAATTAAATTAGGTGAAGAAAAAGGTTATATTAGAATTAGTGACGATGGTTCAAAAATTACTTATGTAGAACAAGGATATACAGATAATTTTCTAGACCCTGAAGAAAAAGTTAGAGCCGAACTTTATATAGATTTAATTGAAAAATACAAATACAAACCAGACAAAATTGAATTAGAAAAACATAGGAAAATCGGTCATCCCCATAAGAAAACAGATATTAAAATAGACATTGTTATTTATGATGAAAATCATAACCCGTTTATACTTTTCGAATTAAAGTCACCAGGAGAATACGATAAATATTTTGAATCTTCTATTAAGACTCAATTGTTCGAAGTAGCAGCCACAGAAGATAAAGGAAAGGGTACATTAAAGTTTCTTATTTATTATACTCGCTGGTATGACGAAGACGGGAAATTACAAGAGAAATATGAAACGATAGATTACACAAAGTATAAATCTTTTGATGAATGGGAAAAAGCAGGTAAACCAAATTTAAGATATATTCCCGAAAACTATGGCATTAAGAGCAAACCGCCAATTTTTATAAAAGGAGGAGAAAAGTATGGGGGAAAAGATTTACGAGTAGATGTTAAAAAAGAAGAATTAGATAGAATTGCAAGAAATCTCCATAATATTCTATGGAGTGGTGGTAAATATCAAAACGAACTCTTTTTTAATCTAATTGGAATTTTTTTAGCAAAAATTTATGATGAGAAAACAACCCAAGAAGGTCAACCCTATCAATTTCAAATTTTCTTTGATGGCTTGGATCAAGAACCACCCCAAAAAACTTATGAAAGAATAAATAAACTTTATAAAGGTGAGAAAAATCCTGAAACTGGGAAATATTCAGACTGTGCTTTAAAGCGATTATTAAATTATAAAGATCAAGATTTAGATAAAGTAAAGGATATCATCTTTGATGCTCCAAAGGTCAAGTATGTTGTAGAAATATTACAAGATATTTCTTTTTTACAAAATAAGTATGATATCCTTGGTGATTTCTTTGAAAAAATTGTCCGTCAAGAATTGAAACAAACAAAGGGGCAATACCTTACACATCCAAATATTGTTGATTTTATTTTGTATGCACTTAAACTAGATGAACTTACTTTAGACCTAATTAATAACGAAACAAGGTTGCCTTATATAATTGACCCTGCTTGTGGATCTGGCACATTTTTAATTCATGCTATGAAACTAATTGATAAGACAAAGGAAGAAGCAGAAAAAGAGGGTAAAATCAGAACAGATTATGCAACCCAAGAGTTTTTGGAGAAAAACTTTCAAAGATTAAGAAAAAATGCTTGGGCTGATGAATATATTTATGGCATTGAAATAAATTCTGATTTGGCAATGGCATCAAAAGTGAATATGGTTTTACATGGAGACGGTTCAGCTAATATTGAGCCACAGGATGGTTTGATAGATTTTGAAAATTATCATAAAAAGTTACAAGTTAAAATTAAAAGTCAAGTTTATCCTTTCCCTGTTAATGAACAATTTGATGTAGTAGTATCTAATCCTCCTTTCAGCGTTACCGTTGATAAAGATACTGCAAAACAATTCCCTGAACTCTATTTGAGAGGTAAGGAAATCGCTAAAACCCTGAGAAATAACAAAGAATTAGAAGTTGATACAGAAACTCTATTTATTGAGAGATGGTATCAGTTATTAAGAGAAGGTGGGAGAATGGGGGTTGTTTTGCCCGAAAGTGTTTTTGACACAGCAAGCAACAGAGATATACGGCTTTTCATTTATAAATATTTCTGGATAAAGGCGGTTGTTTCTTTGCCTCATTTAGCTTTTGCCCCTTACACTCAAACAAAAACCAGTATTTTATTTGCTCAAAAGAAAACTTCAAAAGAAGTAGAAGAATGGAATAAACTTTGGACTAAATATGAAAAAGAATATAAAGAATTGTCAAAGGAGATTAATAAATTACTAAAATCAGAAAAAGAACAAAATAAAGAAAAATTTATTTCACTTTTAATTAAATTATTAGGAGAAGAAAATTTTGACCCAGAGGATAAGAATTTATCTTTTAAAGAACTTAAAGAAAAATACAAAGAAGATATAAAAGAAGTCGATTTAGAATGGTGGGTGTTTAAAAATGTTTCAAAAGAGCAAGATTACCCCATATTTATGGCTCATGCAGAAGAAATAGGATATAAACGAGGCGTGAGGAAAGAAGAAAGAAGACCAAATCAGCTTTTTAATTCAGAAGGCGAATATCCAAATAGAATAATTTATATTGATACAGAAAATCCAAAAACTATTTTGGATTATTTGCGTAAATTCTTAAACGGTTCTACAAATATTGAGAATAAATATTTATTTAAATTTTCTGATTTTAGTAGAGAAAAAAGTTTAAGATTTGATGTTAAATTTCATAATTCTTTTACTTCTCTAATAAGGAAGGGCGGGAACGCTATTCCACTGCTTAGGTTTTTTAATATAGTCGATAGAAGGGTTAGAAGGGTTGATTTAGAAAATATGGACTTTGATAATTTAAAATATGCTGAAATAGGTTCTTGTAATGAATATGGTGATGTAACTCCATTTGACTTTTCTGATAAAGATTTAGATATAAATGAAAAAGAACGTTTATTAAAGAAGATCCAGAAAGGTGATATTCAGAAACCAAATCAGGGAGATCTTTTAATTCCAACGGTTAGACCCAATCTAAAAAAGTTTGTTCATATTGATGAAGATAAAAGTGATATATATTTCACAAAGGCTTTTTTATGCTTAAAACCTAAAACGAATCAGCTATCATCACTTTTGCTAGCTTTTCTGTTAAGGACAGTTTTGTTTGACACTCTGGTGGGTCTTTGTAGGGAAGGTAAGGGTTACCCAACTATAAAAAAAGACGACTTAAAATTTTTCTACATTGACAAGGAATTAATAGAAAAGGTGATTAAGAATCAACCCAAGTTGTTAGAAAATATATCTTCAAACATAAGGTTTATCAAAGAATATAAAGAAAAAATAAAAAAGTTATACAGAGAAATAAACAGCTTAATTTATGATTCATTAAAATGAAAATCTTGTGAAAAAGTGATTAATTTCATAAATCAAATTATTTTAGGAGATGCGTCAAAGGTTTTAGAAGAATTAGAAGAAAATACAATTGATTTAGTTTTAACAGATCCGCCTTACTTTTTAGATAAATTAGATGAAAATTGGAAACATGAAAATGTGAAAAAAGGAAAGCTTTCAAGTGGCATAGTGAAGAATTTGCCTGTTGGTATGAAATTTTCTCCACAACAAAGTTATAAAGCATATAATTGGTTT
>JBMSAV010000099.1:0-2675 GCA_049414645.1 Candidatus Aenigmatarchaeota archaeon | reverse complement strand
TAGGTACAAGAGAAATGGCTAATAGAAATGCTTTAGTTAGAAGGTTGAAGATAATAGAATCTGTTGGTAGCTTAGATGTTATCTGCACAGATAAAACTGGTACTTTGACCGAAGGAAAAATGAAAGTCAAAGATTTTTGGTTTTTAGAAGAAAATGAAAAAGCAAAAGAAATTTCGCTTAAAGTTTGCTACTATTGTAATAATTCAAAGCAAATTTTGAAAGGTGATAAACTAGTTTGGATTGGAGATGAAACGGAAATTGCTTTGAAGGAATATGCAAAATTTTTTGTGATAGAAGAGGGAGAAAGATTAGAGGAAGTTTCATTTTCTTCTGAAAGAATGATGATGTCAGTTGTTCATAAATTTTCTAGCGAAACTTTAATTTTAACAAAAGGAGCTCCAGAGGTTGTTATTAAGAAATGCAACAAGATACTTTTGAAAGATGGTGTTAAAAAGCTAACAGAAGAAATGAAAAAGAAAATTCTAGAGAAAAATTCGGAATTTGCTTCTAAAGGAATAAGAGTGTTAGCCTTAGCTTATAAGCAAACAAAAGAAAAATTTGAGAAAGAAGATATCGAAAAAGATTTGACTTTTGTTTCTCTAGTTTTACTTTTAGATTTGCCAAGAAAAGATGTTAAAGAGGCTATAGAAGAATGTTATTCAGCAGGAATTAGAGTTATAATGATTACTGGTGATAATACAGAAACAGCCAGAGCTATAGCGGAAATGGTTGGTTTAAAGAGCACCGGAGTTGTTAGTGGAGATGAATTAGATAAAATGAGCGATGAAGAATTGAAAAAAGTTTTAGATAGTAATGTAAACATTTTTGCTAGGGCTTCTCCGTTCCATAAGTTAAGAATATTGGAAATACTGAAAAAAGAAGGGTTAAGAGTGGGAATGACCGGAGATGGTGTTAACGATTCTTTGGCTTTAAAAAAAGCTGATGTAGGAATTGCTATGGGAGTAAAAGGAAGCGAAGTGGCTAAAGAAGCTAGTGATATTATTTTGCTTGACGACAATTTTTCAAGCATAAGAAATGCTGTTAAAGAAGGAAGAAAAATTTTTGAGAACATAAGAAAGTTTGTTTTATATTTATTTTCTTCTAACATTGCTGAAGTTTTTATTGTCTTGTTCTTCTCTCTTCTCTCTCCATTTTTGATTTTATTGCCAATTCATTTGCTTTGGATTAACTTGGTTACAGATGGCTTACCTGCAATTTCTCTAGCTAACGATGTTCCAAGAAAAGATATAATGAAAGGTAAGGCGAAAATAAAAATTTTTGATAGAAGAGATGTAATATTTATTCTATCAATGGGAAGTTTGCTTTCATTTCTTATAATTTTTGAATACTTTATTTTGAGTTTTAAAAGTCAAGAAGAAATTAGAGCTGTTGTTTTCTCCTCTTTTGTAATTTTTGAGATGTTTAAAGTTTTTATAGTGCAAAATTTTGAAGGAAGCTTAAGTTTTGAAAATCTAAAGAAAAACAAAATGCTATTAATTTCTATGATTTCAACAATACTACTTCAAATCTTTCTTGTTTATTTCTTGTATAGATACTTTGATATTGTTCCTCTTGGATTATACAATTGGATTATAATAACTGGATTAGGATTTGTCTTGTTTGTTGTTGGAATCCTTGTTTCAAGGCTTGTTAACAAATTAAAGTTCTAGGATAAAACATCAGTATAATTTATAATTGGAATTTTATATCTTTCTAAATCGTCTATAGAAATTCTTGGACAAGCTAAATTTACTAAACAATCCAATTTTAATCCTTCTAGCAAATTTTCACTCAATTCATCAAAAACTAAAACATAAACCTTTTTACCAAGTTTTTCGATTTTTTCTTTTATTGGCTTAAAATCTCTTAATTGACCCTTCTTCCAACTAACAAGTAATCCAACATTTTTGCTTTCTTCAAAAACTTTTTTATTCCACTCAATGATCTTAGTGTATTTTCTCGAATCAATCTTATATATATCGTTCAATTCAACGTCAAAAACGAAAACAGGCTTACTAGTTTTTAAAGCTAAACCTAATGCATGAAACATACCAGCGGACACAACAAGGAATGCATCAACTTCATTTTCAAATACTTTAGCATTAGAATAATTGCAACCAATTACTTGCCCGCTTTTACTAACAAAAACTTTTTTCCCAGATTCTCGAAGAAAATTTGTAATGTTTTCAAAGGCTTTTTTGTATTGAATGCTATAAACAACTCCAATTCTCTCTGAATCTTTTAAAACTTCTAATAACTTTTTAAAGTTTTCCTTTCCATCCTTTTCTGAAAACCATTCAACATAGAAAACTGGTAATTTGCTTTTTAACCATTCAAAACTAAACTCATTGTGGCCAATATGCAAGATTGCATCGCATTTTAATCTTAAAGCCTCTTCATCTCTTAAATCACAAGCACCAAAAGTATTTTCTAGACAAATTACAGCTTCAATGCCATTTTTTTCTAACAAATCTACAATTTCTAATGATTTTGTTCTTAAACCTTCAGGCAGTTGAACAAAAACTCTTTTTACTTTAACTTCTTTCATTCTTTCAATAGCTTCATGAATTTCCATAAAACTTATTATAGAGAAATTTATAATACTTTTAATTAGCCTTTATTCATGAAAGTTTTCTACTAACTTCTAAAGCGTCTCCTCCACCAAAATTTTCTAT
>JBMSAV010000098.1:0-2740 GCA_049414645.1 Candidatus Aenigmatarchaeota archaeon | reverse complement strand
TAAGCAGCATTTTTTTGAAAAAACTATATTAATAATTTTATAAACTATGTCAGAACAATTTGAAAAACTTACAATATATGAATGTAGGCGAAAGAGAAGAATACATAGGTAGTTTGTTTGAAGCTTTTAATGAAAATCCGGGGATTTCTTAAATTTTTAAAAATTGAATAAAATTAAGGTATAACTATGGCAGAAAAATTTGAAAAATTTTGGTCAGAAAGGAATAGTTCGAAGGATGAAAGATTGTTAGGAGAGGAAGAATTAAAAGAAAGATTCGAACGTTTAATAACTATGGCTCGTGTTATTGGAGAAGATTTTGATATGAAAGTAGAAATTGGAAGACGACCTGGTTGGAGGTATATTTTTAAACCAATTAATAAAATAGAGGTTGATCCAAACGATATTATAGAAAGAGATATTGATTATTGCTTTGGAGTAATTGTTCATGAAGGAGCTCATCGAAAAATTTCAAGAATAGATTTTATCCCTAAAAGAATTTGGCAAGAACGAGGCTTTTCTTTTCTGATGAATGCAATTGAGGATCCCAGAGTGAATAATTGGGTTTCAGAAAAATATGATGGTGCTAGAGAATGGTTGGAGAAAGTCTACGAACAAGATTTATCTCCCGAAGAAAGAGGTGCAGAAATTGCGAAGAAAAAAGTTGGCTATATACCAAAGCATATTCAATTTGGCCTGGAAATTATTAGATATTGGCACACTGGAAAGTTTTCTGAAGGTTTACCAAAAGAGGTTAGAGAGGCCTTAGAAAGGACCATAAAATATGCTGAACTGGCTTATCAGCAACTTCCAGACATTACTAATCCTTCCGAAGAGGAAATTATTCAAGCAGCTGAAAGAATGTACAAAATTGTTTATTCTGCTATTTGGCCGGAATATCAGAAATTAGTTGATAGGGCCCTTGAAGATGAGAAAATGCGCCAGATGATTAGAGAAATGATAGAAAACGGAGAAATTGAAATATCTCCTGAAGCATTAAATGAAGATGGCGAACCTTTACCCCTGGATGAATTGCCAGAAGATTTAAGAAAGAAACTTGAGAAAAAGATTAAGGAAAAACTTGAATCAATGCCAGAAGAAAAAAGAAGGGAATTAGAAGAAAGAGCAAAGGAAAAAGCAGAAGAAATTTTAGATGATTTAGAAGAAGACGAAAACAAAGCATTAAGAGGAAAGTTAGTAGAACAACCAGAAACAAGATCAGAAGAGAGAAAAAGAAAAGAAAGAGAAGAAGAGGCTAAAAGAAGGAAAGAATTAGAAGAAGAGATAAGGAGAATTGAGAGAGAATTAGAAGCAGAAAAAGATGAATACCAAAGAGCGTATGAAGCAGTTAAACCATATATTGATCAAGTTGCCGAAGATTTAATTAATCTTTTTGTTTTTAAGAGATGGCCTCAATTTAGAAAATCATTCCCCGGTCAAAGATTAAGATTAAAAGGTGCCTTCAAATATGAAGCTACAAGAGACTATCGCGAACTTTTTGAGAGAAGATTAAGAGAAGAAAGAAAGAATTTTGTTTTCGTGATTTTAGTTGACCTTTCAGGTTCAATGATGGGGGAAAAAATTGAAGAAACTTTCAAAGGAGTGGTTCTTTTTGCCGAAGCTTTAGAAAGAGTAAGGTTAGTTTTAGGGAATGTAAGAGTAGCAATTTATGGATTTCAAGATGATGTGTTAAAATATAAAGGATTTGATGAAGAATTAAACGATAAAATTAGAAAGGAAATGAATTTAATGAAAAGCGAAGTTTATAATGAAGGAAAACATAATCGAGCAAACTATAACAATGATGGTTATTGTTTAGATAAAATTTCAAAGATTTTAGAACAAGAAGAGGGAGATAAGTTTTTATTTGTTCTTTCAGATGGTTTACCTTGTGGTGATGACTCACATCATATTCCGGGTTATAGCAAAGAGAATGAAGATGAAGAATTATTAGCAGTAGTAAAACGTATTTCAGAAAAGACCGATATAAGACTTTTAGGGATTGGGTTAGGTCCGGGCACAGAGCATGTTGAGGAATTCTATCCAAATAGCTTAAGAAATGTTGAAAATATACCTAATGTAAGGGTCGAAGATTTAGCTAGAGTATTAGCTTCAAAATTAGAAGAATTAATTAAGTAAATATGCTCAAAGAAGAAAATAAAGAAAAAATAAGGCATTTTTACAAAGCATTATCTTTAGTTCAACCTTCAGCTGGCAAGGATATTGGATTGATTCTAATTAAAGAGGAAACCTTGGCTGACTTGATTAGTCTTACGGAAAATTCTAATTTAACAGCAGTATTTGAATTAACTGAGGATAGTTATGTGCAAGAATTTTTAGAAAAATTAGCTGAGGCTCTTAAAAAGGGATTAACTGTTTTTATCAGACTACATCAGTATCTTGATCCAGCAATTTATAACCAACTTTATTTGATTTCTCGTGCTGGCAGAATGCATTTTTTCAAATTAGAAGATGAAATTTTAATTGATGTACCAAAAGAGGCCCGACTAATTTTAGTTTCAACAGATGAAGAAATAGAAAAATTGAATTACAAAAACTTATTCGAAATAGTAGGTCCAATTTTAAGATTAGAATAAATTTTCCTATGCCAGAACAATTTGAAAAACTTACACCAGAAGAAAGAGAATTATCAAAAATAAAACCAACTCCTGTTGAAAGAAAAGAACCAATTGAACTCACTGAAGAAGAAAATGAATATTTTATTAATATATTAAAACAAGCA
>JBMSAV010000097.1:0-6746 GCA_049414645.1 Candidatus Aenigmatarchaeota archaeon | reverse complement strand
ATTCTAAAATCGGAGAGAATTCTTTTATCGTTTGATTAAATTGGTATTCTTCTTGAGTTGGAAATAAATTGTTAAAGTTCTGAAATAGAAAGAGCAAAGCTAACAATAAAAGAGAAATGAAGGTTATTAAAACGAATTTTTTATTCATCATTTTATCCCTTTACAATTAATCCAAGTTCTCTGGCTTTTTCTAAAGCTTTTCTATACTCTCCTTTTGTTATTCTTCTGTTTATTTTTTCGTTTTCTAATGCTTTGAAGTAAGGATAGTATTGATCCATCAGATTCACTATACAATTTTGTCCTAGGTTTTTTGAAATCCATTCTAAAATTGGAAAAGTACAACATTCAACATGGTTAGGTAAAATTAAGTGCCTAACAACAACTTCAGCTTGTTTGCTAGCGATTAAATGGTTTCTCGCAACAACATTCCAATAATTTTTAGTTCTTGCGAGTTCTTGAGAACAATTTCCTGGACCAAATTTAAAGTCAGTTAAATAAACATCGATAAAACCGTCTAGAAGTTTCATAGATAACTCGCTAATATACATGTTGCTATTCCAAACTATTGGAACATTTTCATTTACATATTCGAAAATTTCAAAAATATTATGTAAAAACATTGTAGGTTCTCCCACAACTAAATTAACATTTCTGCAACCTTCTCTCCTTCTCCTTTCTATAATTTTTGCTAATGTTTTAGGCTCTATTGTTTCTCCCTCTTCTAAGCGAAAACTTATAGTATAGTTTTGACAGAAAATGCAAAACATGTTACAAGACCAAAAGAAGATTGTGTGAGAAGGAGTAATAAAGCTTTCTTCTCCCATATGTATAAATTCGGAAGATATTCTAAGTTTATCATCAAGCTGACAAACTCCTCTTCGACCTTTAGTTCTATCAACCTTACAATTCCATTCACAAAGTTGACATTTTTTTACTATTTCGTTTGCTATAATCCTTTTAAGAGTTAAGAGATTTGTTTTAAAGAACTTTACGTTGTTTTCTTCTTTTTCTTTAAATTCTTTCATTAAACTATCGTGCAACTTCCAAAGGTTTTCTATGCTTGCATCTTTTGGTATTTCTACTTCAAAACTTTTTAAAAGAATAAACTTTGCAGGAAGTTTGTTGTTAACTACGTTAACATATCTTTTCATAACTCTTTTTACGTCTTCGTCTTCAAGAGCATAAACTGCGTCTGGTCTTGAAAATAGTAATTCAGAAAATTTTATTTTTTCATCCATATTTAGTTTATGCATTGCAAAGATTTTTCATTTTTTATGAAACTATACCAAGAATACAAAAAATTCTCTAAAGATTTCTTTGTTGAGAATTACAAGAATTGGATTGGAAGTAAAAATCTTCTTGTTTCAAGATTAGAAAAAATATTTTTTGCTTTTGAAGTAGACACGTTTTTCAATTTTTTAGATAAAATAAGGACTCTTTATTATTCCGGAGATGTTAAGGAGATGATTAAAAAGTATAATGATGATATTTGGTCTGGCTACGAGCTTCTAAGTTTTCTTTTAAATAAAGAATTGATTAGAATCAAAAATGAAAAAGTATTTTTCAAAGATAATTTTGATTCGTTTTTCATAAAACCATTAGATGAAAAGGAGATACTTAATAAGTTAAAGAATAAATTAGCATCAAAGATAAACTTAAATTCTCCATTACTTCTTAACTTAAATCCATATACCAAATTTAAATGGAAAGCAAAATATGATCAGATATCAATAACAACTAAATCAGCAATTTTTATTCTTTCGAAAATTTCACAATATTTTCCAATAAGGCAGAATTTTATATTTGTTGGCGATGATGATTTCCTTTCTATACCATTCAAAATGATTTTTGATGCTCCAACATTTTCTTTGGATGCAGATGAAAGTTTGCTTTTTGAGGTCGAAAAGTTATGCAAAACATTCAATCTTAAAGTTACAACGGTAAAAGCTGACGTTAGAAAACCAAAGAAATTTGGTAAGTTTTATGGTTGTTATATAAATCCTCCATATAATTTACCAGGATCTGTCGCATTTCTAGAATTTGTATCAAAAATATTGTCGAGAGATGGCGGAGTTGTATTTATGGTATTGGGAGATGATGCAATAGGAAGAAGATTTGTTCATTTACAAAAAAACATTAGCAATTTAGGTTTTATAATAAGAGAAGCGTTACCCTCTACTATTTCTTGCAGATTTTACTTTCATCACAAAGAAGACGAATTTATTTACAAGAAAATGAAGAATATTGGGATTGACATTAAAGAAAAAGAAACAATTTTTGCAGCGTTGTATGTTTTGGATTTTGTTGGAAAAGTTAGAGAGTTTAGATTCGATAAAAACATTTATTCTTACATTTAATTTAAAGATTTAAAGTAAAAATTTAATATAATAATCATTGGAGACTTTGGGAACCATGGGCAGTTCACAAGAAAATGAAAGTAAAACATTTGAGTGCAAAATTAGAGAATTGTAGAATAGATGAAAGCTTGCTTAGCGACGAGTCTTTTGTTAAAAAAGTTTTTGATGAAATTGTTAAAAAATTAAACATGACGTTTATAGATAAAGTGTCTTTCAAATTTAATCCACGTGGCTTAAGCATGCTTTATTTGATAGCAGAGAGTCACATTGCAATTCATACTTGGCCGGAGCACAAATTAATCGATCTAGAAATAGTGACATGCAAAGAAAAATCCGACGTTATAGAAGGCTTAAAGATTGCAATGGAATATTTTAAACCGGAGAAAGTTGAGACTAACTATTGGGAATATACATATTAGAGATTCTTTATCTTATCTTTTATATTGATTTTCTTAAATTAACTAAAATGAAAGACCCAGTTGAGTTATCTAAAAATTTTGAGGGAAAAATAGAGATTATCCCAAAGGTTCCTATAAGCTCATATGAAGATTTTTCAATAATTTATACTCCAGGCGTCGCTGAGGTTTCGAAAGCTATATTAAAAGATAAAGAAAAAGTGTTTGATTTGACGATTAGAGGAAATTTAGTTGCAATAATAACTGATGGAAGTAGAGTTTTAGGTTTAGGCGATATTGGGCCAGAAGCTGCAATGCCTGTAATGGAAGGAAAAGCTTTATTATTTAAATATCTGGGTGGTGTCGACGCAATCCCAATAGTATTAAACATAAAAGATGCTGATAAGTTTGTTGACGTAGTAAAATCTATAGAAAATTCCTTTGCTGCCATTAATTTAGAAGATATAGAGTCTCCTAAATGTTTCTATATTTTAGAAAAGTTGCAATCAATATTGGAAATACCTGTTTGGCATGATGATCAGCAAGGGACAGCAGCAGCTATACTTGCTGGATTAATAAATGCATTAAAACTAACTAATAGAGAACCTAAATATACAAAACTAGTTGTTTTTGGTGCAGGTGCAGCTAATATAGCTTCTATTAGATTTTTGGTGAAGTACGGGTTCAAATATGAAAACATGATTGTTATAGATAGCAAGGGACCTTTGTATTCTAGTAGAGAAGATATAGAAGAAATGAGAACAACAAACAAATGGAAGTATGAAATAGCTATTAAAACCAATTTGAGTGAAATCAAAAAAATAGAAGATGCGTTTAATGGGGCAGATGTTGTAATTTCTGCATCCAAGCCAGGTCCCAACGTCATAAAAAAAGAATGGATAAAATCTATGAATAAAGAACCAATAGTTTTTGCTTTGGCTAATCCTGTTCCCGAGATTTGGCCACATGAAGCTAAAGAGGCGGGGGCAAAGATTGTTGCAACCGGAAGGAGCGATTTCCCAAATCAAATTAACAACTCTTTAATATTTCCAGCTTTATTTAGGGGAGTTTTAGATAGCAGAGCAAGATCTATATTAGATGAGATGGTTATAGCTGCTGCAGAGAGTTTGGCAAAGTATGCTGAAGAGAAAGGAATTAATGAAAATTACATTATACCAAAAATGGACGAAACAGAAGCTTTTTATGAAGAAGCAGCTGCAGTTGCTATTAAGGCTGTAGAGTTAGGAGTCGCTAGAGTTAAAAAAAGTAGAGAAGAATTTAGGGAGATTGCTAAAGAAAAAATAATGAGAGCGAGAAAAATTTCTAGAATTATTTCTAACGAGCCACTTTAAACTATTTTTGTTCTTTAGTTTAAGATTTTGTAAATTTTATTTAAATATGTTAAAAAAGATTAGAACCATTTTAAAAGAAAGGTTTCCTGAATTTGAAAATATATTACCAAAGGGCTATCAAAGGGTTGGAGATATATTGATAGTTTCCCTTCATCCCAGCCTTATAAAACACGAGAAAGAAATAGGAGAAATAATTCTTAAAAATATACCAAATGTGAGAGTTGTTTGTAGAAAAACAGGTCCAGTAAAAGGAGAAACAAAAAAACCACAATTGAAAGTAATAGCTGGAGATAAAAATACAGAAACTATTCATAAAGAAGGTAAATGCATTTACAAGCTCGATGTTAGAAAGGTAATGTTTTCAAAAGGGAATATAAACGAAAGGCATAGGCTTCAAAAGCAAGTAAAAGAGGGGGAAGTTATTGTTGATCTCTTTACTGGTATTGGGTATTTTTCAGTTGGAATAGCAAAATTTTGCAATCCAAAAATAATCTATGCGATTGATGTTAATCCAATTGCAATAAAGTACTTAAAAGAAAATATAAAGTTGAATAAAGTTGAAGATAAGATAGTTCCAATACTTGGTGATTGTAGAGAAGTTGTTAAGAAATTGGGCAAGGTTGCTGATAGAGTTATAATGGGGTTTCTGCCAAGTACTTATAGATTTTTAGATTCTGCTTTTTCTGTTCTAAAGGAAGAAGGGGGAATAATTCATTATCACGATTCTTTTAAAGAAGAAGATTTATTCGAAAAACCAATAGAAATACTTAAAAATGTTGCTGAAGGGAATGGGTATAAGCTTTCTGAAATATTGTATAAAGGAATTGTAAAATCTTACGCGCCAAGAATATATCATATTGTCATAGATGCAAAATTTTCTAAATAATTTTCGCATCTATACAAACTTTATATAACCTAACACCAAACCTTCCAACTATTCTTTTGGATAAGACTTCAACTTTTCTTCCTAATTTTTCAACCTCTTTTATCAAAATTTCTATAGCATCTTGAAAAAGTCTTTCTTCAGAGGAGATGAAATAAAAGTGTAATATGCCATTTTGCTTTAAGCATTTAATTGCAGTTTCTAAATGCTTCCAACCTTCTGTTGCAAAAGGCATTATAACTCTGTCGCAAATGCCAAAATAATCCTTACATTTTTCTTCTACATCACCAAGTATTGGAATTATTTTATTCGATAATTTGTTTATTCTTATATTTTCCTGCATGTAGTAAAATGCATCTGGATTTATTTCTATTGCTATTACTTTTCCAACATTTGGTTGTTTCTTACAAATTGCAATCCCATAAACTCCTGTACCAGCGAACATTAACATTATAATTTCATTTGGTTTAGCTTGGGATGCTATTCTTTGTCTTTCAGTTGATTCGCGCGGTGAAAAATAGGCTTTTCTGGGGTCTACCTTTATAATATATCCGTACTCCTTATGAATTACTTCCGTATTTTCGTCGCCTGCTATTAATTCAAGATTATAAAGCCTGTATTTTCCTATTCTTCCCGACAACTTTTTTAAAACGCTTTTAACATTTTTATTAATCTTCATTATAGCTTCTGCTATTAACTTATCCTTAGATTCAATCTCTCTTCTAATTTTAACTATAGCTACAGCTTTCCCTTTAGAACCAATTATATCAAAACTTCTGGGAACGAACTTCAATTCTTCTTCGCTTAACTTATCCTTTAGTAATTCTCTTAGATCCATAAAAAATTTTTAATTTTGCTTATAACTTGTTTGAAAGACTCTTTTTATAGCTTATGTAAAAAATTAAATGAGGTTATTGCTAGAATTAACATCTGCTAAAGATTGCGAATATGATTTGAGGTATTACCATAAGCTTCAAGGGTTTATTTACTCCCTTTTTAAAGATACACCTTATTCTGTTTTGCATGATAAGAAAGGCTATAAATTTTTCTGCTTTTCCAATATTTTCCCAGTGCCAAAAGATGGAAAAATTAAAAAAGGTGATAAAAAGAATTTATTGATTTCAAGTCCAGATAAACTTTTTATAAATTTTTTGGAAGAGAAGGTAAAAGAGAGAAAAGAAATTAACATAGGAGAAATGCAATTTGAATTTAATAATGTAAAGAGATTGAATGTTAAGTTAAAAAAGAATTTTGAGATAATTACAGCTACTCCTATTATAATTAGGATTCCTGAGAAGAATTATGAAAAGTATAAAATTCCAATGGAATTTAGGAAAAAAAGATATGTCTATTGGAGGTCAATGTATTCTTTTGAGGCTTTTGTTAAACAGCTGGAGGAAAATTTGATTAAAAAGTATAATGAATTTTATAAAACTAGTTTTCTATTGATAGAATTTTTGAAATTTTTAAATTTAGAAAAGAAGTAGCAATACCTCTTATTATCAATGTTAAGGAACAAATTGTTATTGGCTCTACTTGGAGTTTTCACTTTACCTACTTGACAAAAGAACAAAAAGAGATACTGGAGTTTGGGATTGATTGCGGATTTGGGGAAAGAAATAGCTTGGGGTTCGGGTTTGTTAACGTGAAATAAATCATAAACTAACCTACATTAGCCTGATTTTAACGTGAGTGAGTTGAGCCTAATTTCCGTGGCGTCATGTTCTTTTTCTCACGCGTGCTTTCAATCCTACATTAG
>JBMSAV010000096.1:0-13171 GCA_049414645.1 Candidatus Aenigmatarchaeota archaeon | reverse complement strand
ATTAGAACTAAGAAAATAAAAGGAGAAATCTACTATAGAATTTTTGTAGTAGGTGAAGATAGAAATAGACTTTTCGAAATCCTTGAAAAGAAAGAGAATTTTAGGAATTCTTCTTACGGCTATCCAAGACCAATAATCGATTATTTGAGGAAAGTTTATAGTTTAACAATTGGTGGAAATAGAGGAAGAAAGAGAAAAGTAATAGGCAAGAGAAACTTCATTAGAAATCATGCTTATCATATTTTGGTTAGAAATGCAAGGGCGGATGTTATCAATCAAAAAACATTCGACGAAATTGTTAATATATTCAATCTTGGTAGAAATATATTAATCGAGGCAAGAAAAATTGCAGAAAATTTAGAAAATATTAAAAATGAGGAATTAAGAGAACTCATCGATATTTTACCGTTTCCTTACAAAACATTAAGCGTTTTTCTTGGAGTAAATAAATCTACACTTCAGAATTACCTAATTAGAGGTCTTCCGAAGAGAAATAAAAAAAGGATTAAACTCATAAAGATGTTAATTATAAGAGAAATAGACAAAAGATTGAAGTTATTAGAAGAGTGTTTGAGGACTTGTGAATTGATAAGTAAATTTGCATGGGATGAGATTAAAAGGATAGAAGAAGTTCGATATAATGATTATGTCTATGATTTTGTAGTCCCTGATGGTCATACTTTCGTTGGGGGATTTGCACCATTATTGTTACACAACACTCAATTAGCGCATCAACTTTCTGTAAATGTTCAACTTCCTCCAGAAAAAGGTGGTTTAGGGAAAACTGTGGTTTATATAGATTGTGAAGGAACGTTTAGTCCAAACAGAATTGTTAGCATGGCAAAAGCTAAGGGTTTAGATCCACAAACGGCATTAAAAAACGTTTTTGTTGCTAGAGCATTCAATGCTGAACATCAAATGTTCATTGTAGATAAGTTAAGAGAACAAATAGAAGAGAAAAATATCGGTTTAATTGTTATTGATTCTATTACTTCTCATTTTAGAGCTGAGTATGTTGGTAGAGGAGAATTAGCAGAAAGACAGCAAAAATTGAACAAACATTTGCATGCTCTACAAAGATTGGCAGATGCTTTTAATTTGGCAGTTTACATAACAAACCAAGTTATGGCTGATCCATCTGTAATTTTCGGAGATCCTACAAGGCCAGTTGGGGGACACATACTCGGGCATTTTAGTACGTATAGAATTTATCTAAGGAGAAGTAAAGAGAATATTAGAATTGCTAGATTGATAGATGCACCAAATCTACCAGAAAGCGAAGCTGCGTTTAAAATAACGGAAGAAGGAATAAAAGACGTAGACGAAAAATAGATAAAAATGGAAATAATAAAAAGAGGAGCAGAGGCCATACTTTATATAGACTATTTTGAGGGAATGAAAGTTCTCGTTAAGGAAAGGATTAAGAAGAGCTATAGGTTAGAAGTTTTAGATAAAAAGCTTAGAGTAGAAAGAACAAGAAGAGAAGCAAATTTAATGAGAGAAGCTAGAAAAGTTGGAGTTAATACGCCGCAGATATTTCATGTAGACGAAGAGAATTGTAGAATAATAATGGAGTTTATAGATGGAAAGAGGTTGAAAGACATTTTAGATGGCTGGGATGAAGAAAAGGTAGAAAAAACTTTTATTGAAGTTGGCAAATTTGTTGGTAAGATGCATTCGGCAGATATAATACATGGAGATTTAACAACCAGCAACATTCTTGTAAAAGACGATACAATTTATTTTATAGATTTTGGTTTGGGTTACTTTTCAAAGAGAATAGAAGATAAGGGGACTGATCTAAACTTGTTTAAAGAGGCAATAAGAGCAACTCATCCTAAACTTTTAAACTTATGTTGGCAAAATATTTTAATAGGTTATAAACAATCATTCAAAGAATGGGAAAAGGTATTAAATAGGGTGAATGAGATTGAAAAGCGTGCAAGATATGCTGAAAGATCTGTTAAAGATTAAAGGAAAAGATAAACTAGATACTATTGAAAATTTTTTCATACTCTTATTGTTTTTGTGTAGTATTTCGCTTTCCTTATTCATAGGAATAGCTGGAGTTATCCCTAAAGGTTGGCCTGTTGTTGGAATAATGCTTTCTAGCTTTTTCATTTTTATTTCTATAATTTCTCTTGTGTTTATATGGATAGTTAAAGAAGTGTGAAATATGGCAAGAATGTATTCAAGAAAAAAAGGCAAATCTAGAAGTCACAAACCGCCAGTAAGAATAGTCCCTAGATGGTTTGAGATGAAAAAGGAAGACGTTGAAAAGCTTGTGGTAGAATTAGCAAATAAAAGGTATTCTTCAGCTATGATAGGTACAATATTAAGAGACCAGTACGGCGTGCCTGATGTAAAAACGATAGTTGGAAAATCAATATCTCAAATAATGAAAGAGCATGGTGTCTATCCGGAATATCCTGAAGATCTTTTAAATTTATTTAGAAAAGCTGTTAACTTATATGATCATTTAGCTAAGCATAAAAAGGATAAGAAATCTAAAAAAGGAATGGAAAATCTTATTTCTAAAATAAGGAGATTGATAAAATACTATAAAAGAAAAAAAGTTTTGCCACAAGACTTCGAGTTTGATATTGAAAAGGCCAGGCTAATAATACAAAAGTGATTAGTTTGTTTTTGGATGAAGTTGAAAGAATAGCAAAAATTTTTAAGGAATTGATTAAAAATAAACACGTTAAAATTTATGCTCAATTCGATTCAGATGGGATTACTTCTGCATCAATGATGGCCAAAGCTCTTTTAAGAGAAAATTGTAACTTTGAGTTAAGGGTAATAAAACAACTAAATTCTAAAATCCTAAAAAATATTACTTTTAACGATAACGATTTTTTGATATTTTTAGATATGGGAAGTGGCCAAATTAACATTTTAAAAGAAATAATAGAAAGAATAAATGTTTTGATTGTAGATCATCATGAACCAATTAATTATAATCATCCTAACTTGTTGCATTTGAATCCGTTGCTTTTTGGTGAAGAACCAGAAAAATATTCAACATCTATTCTAACTTTTATCTTTTTAAAATTCGTAAATCCTAAAAATATTGATCTAATAGATTTAGCCATAGTTGGTGCTGTTGGAGATAGAAGGGAAGAAGGTATAAAGGTTGGTGCTATGGGAGAAATATTGGAGGATGCAAAATCTTTAGGATTTATAAATGTAGTAAGAGATTTGAAATTTATAGGTTCGGATAAACCATTATTTAAAGTTCTTGCTTATAGTTTAGATCCATTAATTCCAACTATTTATGGTAATGAGGCGGCAGCTATGCAATTTTTGAAAGATTTGAATATAGATGTAAAGCGAGGAGATGAATGGAGGACTTTAAAAGATTTAAGCGAAGAAGAAAAAGCAAGGATAGCTGATGGAATAATTAAAGAAAAGCTTGGTTATGTTAGTTTTTCAGAAATTTTTGGAGAAATTTTTCTGCTTTTAAAAAAGCCAGAATTTTTAAGTGACTCAAGAGAGTTTTCTATACTTATAAATGCGTGTAGTAGATTAGGAGAAAGCGATTTAGCTTTAAGGCTTTGCTTGGGAGATTACTCTGTTTATAATAGAAGTTTGGAAAAGCTAGAAGAATACAGAAGACAGTTAGCAAAGGCTATATCTTTTGTTGAGAACAACAATAAAATAATAGAAAAAGAGAATGGAATCTTTATTATTGGAGAAAGTAATATATCTGATTCCATAATCGGAACAGTTATATCAATATTTTTAAATTCAAGAAATTCAAGAAAGCCTGTATTTGGTTTAGCTTATGACGAAACAAGCAATATGATAAAAGTATCGGCTAGAAATAAGAATGGTTATATAAATCTTAGAGAAGTTTTAGTTTCTGTTGTTAAAGAGTTAGGAGGAGAGGCAGGAGGCCATAGAGATGCTGCAGGTGCTTTTATTCCAGTTGGAAAGGATAAAGAATTCATTGAAAAAGTAAATATTATTATAGGTGAGTTGAGTGCCAAAGAGCAAAAAAGTTAAGGTTTGGTTAAAACTGATTACTCCCGAGTTTTTGGGAAAGAAAGAGTTAGGAGAAATTCCTGCTAATGAGCCAGAAGCAGCAAAAGGTAGAAGAGTTATATTGAGTGCAATTGATGTTTTAGGAGATTTTAATAAGTACTACTTAAAATTTATATTTAAGGTAGGCGAGGTAGACAATCAAAATGCATACTTATATTTTGATGGTATAGAATGTACAAGAGATTATATAGCTAGAATGATTAGAAGGAGAGTCGATAGAATAGATTTTGTTATTGACAAGGTCACAAAAGATGGTGTAAAATTGAGAATAAAAACACTTGCTGTAACGAGAAGGGTTTCTAGTGAGATAAAAACAAAGATAAGGAAGAAAATTGAAGAAATTTTGGATAAAGAAGTTCCTAATTTAACAATGAATGAATTCGTACTTAAAGTATTGTCTGACGAGTTCAGAAACTTTATAATCTCTTCTCTGCATAAAATTTATCCAGTAAGACATTTTGAGTTTAGAAAAATAGAAGTCAAGACGCCACTCGAAGAGTTAGTGTTGTTACAAAAAGAGAAAAAATAATTAAAACAAGAAATGTCAAAGATATAAGTTTTGAAGCTTTTTCACCATTCTTTCCAAAAATTTTAATTAAATTTTCTCTTATAATTAACCCACCATCTAAGGGTATAATCGGAAGCATGTTAGCTATAGCTACTCCTAGGTTTAGAAACATTATCCACTGAATTGTCATTAGAAAGTAATTTATTAAAAGTAGTAAATTGTCTGGTACAGCATTATTGCTACCTTTATATACAATATGATTTTTCACATTAACAATACCAATGTAGGAAGCATTTTCCCTTTCAGCTAACTGTAGCCTATATTTTCCTTCTGTCGTTTCTATGGTAATTGTTGTGTTTGGTTTTGTATTTCTTAAAAATTCTTGTAGATCGTAAATGTTGTTAATAGTCTTATTGTCGATCTTTACTATTATTCCTTTTAGTCCAACAGATTCAGCAGGAGAATTCGGGGCTGTATTATTAAACCATACACCTTTTGATTCTATAGTTAGATTAATTATATGCGAAGATGCTATTAAAATAAGAAGGAATATACCAAATGCTATTATATTTCCTAGACTGCCTGCAGCAAAAATTTTTATCTTACTTTTTATATTCAATTTTTTAAGTTTTTTTTCATCTAAATCTACAAATGCCCCTATTGGAATTACTAAAAAATAGAGTAAACCATATCTTTTTGTTTTTATACCTTCATTGGCTGCTATTAAAGCATGCATGGATTCATGGAAGAATATAATTATGAATATTGCTATTAACCATATCCAAAAAGGAACAGAAATTATTGGTCCAGGGTATCTAAAACCTGAAGCACTTGGTAATACTAATGCTAAACTTGGTTTAAATTGAATCAAAGAGTTTATTACAAAATATACTCCAATAATCATTAGTATTGGTGCTGAAATAATAGACAAAATTCCTAATATTTTAAAAATTTTCCTATGTTTATATACAACTTCATTTATTTTTTGTGTGTACTTTTTTGAATATTCGAAAATAATAACGGATCTAACCTTTATAGCTCTTCTTTTTAAGAATAGTCGTATACCTATTAATGTAAAGAAAATTAACATCGAGATTATTTCAATCATATTAACCAACATTATTATTTTTTTCTTTGTCTTTTTCACAATATATATCTATACATACTTTCCATTTTATTGGCGCATACGGCAATACCTTTTTTCTTTTCTATTAATTATTTGTATTTAACATTCATTTTACTTAACTTACTTTCAATTATTTTTTCCACATTTTCAAAAATATTAGGTTCAGACCCTCAGTTATAAAAATGAATATATCCCTTCTCTTTTAAACAATTTGCAGCTATATCTAAAAAATCTTCACTCCCTAAAGGCAATGGCATAACAATTCTATCAAATTTTTCATAAAACTCCTTACATTTTTCTCTTACATCCCCCTCAATAACTTTTACCTTATCTTCTACTTTATTCAAAGAGATATTTTCCCTTGTATATTTCACAGATATTGGATTTATCTCAATTGCTATAACTTCTTTAACTTTTGGTTGTTTTTTTGCTATTTGAATTGCATATGGAGCTATCCAAGCAAACATAACTATAACAGTTTCATTTTCTTTAAATTGATAAGCTATTCTTTGCCTTTCTGTTAGTTCTCTAGGAGAAAAGTAAACTTTAGGGTCTAACTTAAAAACACAACCATATTCCTTATGTATTGTTTCAAAATTCTTTTCTCCCGCCAGAAACCTATGTTTTCTCATTCTGTATATCCCTTCTCTTTTACCAACTTTTTCTAAAACAGTCTTTATATGCTTATTCAACTCCATTATTGCTTTTGCTACCAGCTTTTTCTTTTTCTTTAATTTTTCTGGCATTTCTATAATTTCTATATGACCAATGACATCAAAACTACTCGGTCTTTAATCTTTAATCTTTTATAATTCACTAAATATCTTAACTTCTCCCTTCAACCTACTCATTTTAATATACTTTTCCTTTAAAATTTATGCTAATACTAGCAGGTTTGGGAATTTCAAATGAAGAAGGATTAACTTTGGAAGAGATAAAAGAAGCTAAAGACTCGGATTATGTTTTTTTAGAATCGTATACTAGCATTTGGCTTGGAAGCGCTGAAAACTTAGAGAAGGCTATCGGTAAAAAAGTAGAAATTTTGAGAAGAAGTGATTTGGAAGAAAATGTTGATAAGATTATTCAGCTTGCTAAAACCAAAAAAGTTATTATTTTCGTTCCTGGAGATCCTTTAGCTGCGACCACACATTCTTCAATAATACTAGAATGTAAAAAAAGAGGTATAAATTTTAAGATTATTCATAATTCATCAATTTTTTCAGCTATTTTTGAAACAGGTTTGCATCCTTATAAGTTTGGCCAGCCATTTACTATACCATTAAAAGAAAAAGTAAAAGGGAATTTAGACTCAATAATTAATGGTATAAAAGAAAACAAGAAAAGAGGTTTGCATACATTATGCCTTCTTGATATAGATGTGGAAAACAATAAGTTTTTAGAAGTTAGAGATGCCATAAAGTTTTTATTAGAGAATGATATCATAGAGGATAATGAGAAGATTGTTGTAGCGTCTTGTATAGGAAGTAAATACCAAAAAATTATTTGGGAAGAAGCAGGCAAAATTGTTAATATGAACTTGAGATTACCCGCAGTTGTTATAGTTACTGGAGTTTTACATTTCTCGGAGAAAGAAATGTTAGAAAATTTTTGATTATTTTTTTGTTTCTCTTCCCGTTATCCATATAACAAATCCAATGATTGAAATAAAAACGATTAAGAAAACTATAGAAAGTATTAAGTCAGTGCTTATTCCTTCTATAGAGAAGCCGAAAAATATTGATGTGCCGCTAGCAATTAAAACTCCAACACCAATAAGTAAACCTAAAACAACAATTCCCATACCAAATCTTCCTTTTAACCTCTCTTCCAAAATTTCCCCAAGACCTTTTGGGAAAAACATTCCCGCAATAACTAAACCAATTACAACAACAATAGTTGCTACAGTTCCTTTTAAGAAAAATGTAGAGAAAAATAGTTGATATTCCTCTATACTTATTCCACTAATTATTGGGTACGCCCATACCAAAAAAGCTGCAACTAAAGCTACTGTAGCATTTACTACGACATTTCTTTCTGGTTCTCCAAAGAGTTTAGACCTCCTTAATAAACCATATAATATAGCAGCAGTTAATAGAAAAGGCAAAAATGCAAAGAAACCCATATTTTTTAGGTTTATTAGCAAAATCTCGAGAGGAGTTGCCATTATCTTCCACCTCTACCTACGCTTCCAGCAATTAAAAGTATAACGACAGCTATTATTAAGCCTGCTACTAATAGAATAACTTCTGTTGGTGCAGAAGGTTTTGAAGATGAACCTCCCCCCAAACCACTAAGAATAATTCCCACTAGTCCACTAGTGACAAAAAGCGCTATCGAAAGACCTATCATTGCAAACATCGTATTTCTTGTTGTAAAAAAATCTTGTAGTGCTTTTGGAAGATCTGGATAGAAAAAGCTTGCAATTAGAATTCCTATAAAGAAAATAAGTATAAATACGAATGCCTGAGAAAAGAATGTAGCTATAGGAATTGATATACTAATTCCACTTATGATAGGGTAGGCAAAAATAAAGAATGCGATTGAGAATGAAATCAGACCATTTATTAGAGCGCTTTCTCCAAAAATTTTCCTTTGCCTTAGTAGCGCATATATTAAAGTCATAGCGAGTATAAACGTTAAAAAATTGAAAAACCCCAATCCTAATAATTTATAAACTATAGAAGTGAATAAGTCTGCCATATTAAACTTTGTATTTAAATATTAAATTCTATTTTTCTTGTGCTAATCTCGAAAGAGAGCGGACAGATTCTATTAATGCGGGTAAAATATCTTTAAGTAATTCCTCTAATGTGCTAATTCTTAGAGCCAAATTGGCAATAGAAGAATTCAGTTCATCAATTTTTCTTAGAATTTGCGTATACGTTTCTTCCCTTTTGCTGACAATCTCTTTAAAGTTTTGATTTATTTCATCTATTCTTCTTTCCAAGTTTTGATGTTTCATGTTTATTTTTTCTAATTCTTTATTGATTTCGCTTATTCTCGAATGGATTAAATAGTCTATATAACTAAAGTATTCTTCCCAAGAATATTGTTGCTCATGCTGCGTTGAAGATGTGTATTGAATGCTTTGTTGTTGAATTTGTTGATCAGGCTGGACTTTTTTTACAACCTCTTCAAATGAAGGAATCTCTTCTTTTTGTTTAGTAGACGTAGTTGTTTGTAGTTTTTCTTTCAATGCTTGTGTTAATGCCAAATCTATTTCTTGCGGATTATACCCCTCTTTTCTTAGGATATCAATTATTTCTGGTTCGGAAAATCCATGGGAAGATAGTTCTTTTACTCTTTCAACAGGCGGTGCTTTCTGGTGTTTCTTAAAAAGTTGTAACGGCATACTCTCAATTTTATATTTTGTTTTCTTGTTTTAAAACGCTTTTCTTAAGCTCTTCAATTATTGATTCTAGCTCATCTTTAGTTACAAAACTAGATGTTAGTGGATTAACTATATCTATAAACATTTTTATTTTTTGAATTTCAGTTTTTGTAGCAAATTGTTCATGTTTTTTAATAGCTTCTTCTATTTTCTCATTTAGTTCTAATATTTCGTTTTTTAAATCTGAGATCTTTTTCTCATTCGAATCCTTCATAATTTTAAAATCAGTTTGAAGCTGTTCTAGCGTCTTCTCCAGCGCTACTAATCTTTCTTCAATCTTATCTATTTTTATTTCAATCATTCTAACTCTCCTATTAAGCTCATTCAATTCAACTGGAAAAGTTTGCGGTTGTTGTTTTTCCGGCATAGATAATTTTATTGAGAGAAATAAAATAAATATATGGAGACTGAGTTAAGAGGAAACGAGCTTAGAATTACTGCTAAAGATTGGACTTCTTTTACTACTTTGGAAGATTCTAGAGAGATGATGGAATTTGTTATGAAAAAATTGATAGAGATGCCAGAGGTAGAAAGAATTACTATATCTGAATATAGAGAGATTGAATATCCGGAAGATCAAGTTAAGATGCTTAAAGAGATAGCAAATGTATACAATTTCTTTGTTAAGGAAAAAGGGGTACTAAATTTAGAGTTTTTCCCTCACTATAATCAGATTACAAAGGAGTTGATAAACTTGCTTTTATCAGATCCTATACTTTGTTACGTTAAAGCATCTATGTATTCTTTTAAGAATCCGGAAGAAAAGTATACTAAGGAATTCTTATTACCTCTTAAAAAAGCTTTGGAAGAAACACAACTAATTAAGGAAATAAAAGATAAGTTAGATAGATATATTCCTGGAACTAAAGAGCTATATAGGACAATCTTCATACCAACGATGAGACCAATTTTTATGTTAAGCCGATTTTCGATTTTCCCACCCAAAGGCTCTGAGCTAATTGATAAATATAAGTTAAAAGATGGTAGTGAAGTAAGTATATACAAAGTTCCAAATAAGGTTAGACTTTTATATTTTGTT
This sequence comes from Candidatus Aenigmatarchaeota archaeon, assembly GCA_049414645.1. Lineage (GTDB taxonomy): Archaea > Aenigmatarchaeota > Aenigmatarchaeia > CG10238-14 > SpSt-28 > SpSt-28. The sequence goes on along the minus strand of JBMSAV010000096.1, from coordinate 3,060 downwards.
ATATCTAAAGAGTTTTACCTTTCTGAAGAGAAGTATTCTTTATTGAACGAAGCAAGAGCTATACTCATGGAAAGAAAAATGGAGGAAAAGGAGTTAAGAGATTTAGAATCTGTTAGGAAGATTTTTATTGAGAGGGGAAGGTCAATAATAAAAGATTTAGTTATTAGCAGAAGGATTCCAATTTCCCCAAGAGAAATAGAAGAGCTATCAGAAATTTTAGTTAGATATACTGTTGGCTTTGGGGTTTTAGAAATTTTACTAGCAGATGATAAAATTCAAGATATATATGTTAATGCGCCCCCCGGTAAGCTGCCCGTTTTTATAAATCATGCAGATTATGGAGAATGTGAAACAAATTTAATTGTTACGCCAGAGGAAGCGGAAGCCTGGGCAACAAGATTCAGGTTATATTCTGGTAGGCCATTAGACGAGGCAAATCCTGTATTAGATACAGAAATAACTTTGCCTGTGGGTAGAGCGAGAGTTGCAGCAGTTACAAGAACTTTATCTTCTGCAGGTTTGGGATTTGCTTTTAGGAGACATAGAGAAAATCCGTGGACTTTTCCTTTATTTCTAAAAGCAAGATATTTTAATCCATTGTTTGCAGGTTTGATGAGTTTTATTATAGATGGGGGAAGAGCAGTTCTGGTTGCTGGAGGAAGAGGTTCAGGAAAAACAAGTTTATTGTCTTCGATGATTTTGGAATTAATGAGAAGATATAGACTAATAATTCTTGAGGACACACCAGAACTTCCTATAGAGATATACAGAAAGCTTGGTTATAACATATTGCATCTAAAATCTCGATCAGTAATTACTCATGTAGAAACCGAATTAGCTCCAGAAGAAGCCTTGAGAACAGCCTTAAGACTAGGAGATTCTGCTTTAATAGTTGGAGAGGTTAGGAGTAAAGAGTCTACAGTTTTATTTGAAGCTATGAGAATTGGTGCTTTAGCAAATTTGGTAGCTGGAACAATTCATGGAGAATCCGCTTATGGAGTTTATGATAGAGTTGTTCACGATTTAGGTTTAGTTCCAACAAGCTTCAAAGCTTTAGATATTATAGTAATTGCTAATGTTATTAAAAGTCCAGATGGTTTGCGAAGATTTAGAAGAGTAGTTGAAGTAGTTGAAGTTAGAAAGAAGTGGAAAGAAGATCCTATGGTGGAAGGGGCATTTGTTCCTTTGATGAGTTATTCTGCAAAGGAAGATACTTTGAAACCAACTGATGTTTTGTTGAATGGTGAGTCAGAAGTTTTGAATGAGATTGCTAAGAGAGTAAGAGAATGGCATGGAGCATGGGATAGAGTTTGGGATAACATTTTGCTTAGAGCGAAAATTAAGCAAACAATGGTAGAGTTTGCCGAAAAGTTAAATAGACCAGAAATTCTGGAAGCAGAGTGGGTTGTTAACGCTAACGAGGCTTTTCATTTAATTTCTGAAGAAGTTTCAAGAGATGTTAATTATGTCGATTCAAAAATTGTATATGAAAGATGGTTAGAATGGTTTAAAAGGCGAATTAAATGGTAATGTATGATATTGAAATGATTCATGAGAAAATATATCACATTTTTGGTAGGATCAAAATACCAGTACCTCCAAAATTAAGGAAAAAATACGAAGATGAAATAAAATTTTGTGGATTAAATATTCTTCCAGAAGAAGTTTTTTCAACTGCAATTTTCTTACCATTAGTTTCCTTCCTATTTTTCTTAATACTATATCTTTTTGGTCTAGTCTCCATTTCACTTCTGTTTTGTGGTTTGATTTTATCGTTTGTTTTTTTCTTCTATTTTTATTCTTATACATCTTTTTTGGTAAAAAACTATAGATCTAAGGCGGCGGCCGAAATGACACTTTCTATAATATACATAGGAACTTCTCTAAGGATTACAGGAAATTTGGAAAACGGTATTGTTTTTGCCGCAGCGAATCTTTCTGGCCCTTTGGGGAAAGATCTAAGGAGATTGGTTAGTGAGATGCAAATGGGAAGAAGGTCTATTATGTCTATTATAGATGAGTTAATAGAAAAATGGAAAGTAGAAAGTGAGGAGTTTAGAGATGCACTTTCTCTTTTGAAGTCTGCTGTAGGACAATTTGAGAGTAAAAAAGAAGAGATGATATCTACTGCTATTAGTTTAATGTTAGATGGAACGAAACAAAGAATGAAAAAGTATGCTTTGAACTTAAGAAATCCGCTAAGAATACTCAGCATGTTTGGCATTTTATTGCCGCTTTTAGTTTTAGTTTTTGTTCCTGTATTAATAATATTTTTGCCAGAGATAGTTAGTACCGAATTAATTATATTTTTATACGATATTCTTTTACCTTTTGCAGTTTTTATATTTTTAAGTTCCAATCTTTTTGTTAAACCATATTCGTATCATCAAATAGAGGCCGGAAAAATAGAAAACTACAAAAAATCGAAGAAAATCGTGTTTATTTTTGCTATCTTAGTTTCACTTGTTTCTACATTGTATTTTTCAAATCTTTTGAAATTAGAAAAAAACTTTGGTTATATGCAATTTCTATATTCTCTTCTTGTGGTACTCTCAATAGGCATACCATTATCTCTCTATTTCCTATTGCCATCCATGCTTAATATGGAGAAAAACAAAGAAATAATTCAAATAGAAAGCGAACTTCCCGTTGCTTTATTTCAGCTTAGCGTTACATCAGAGGTAGGTAAGCCGATTGAAACGAACTTAGAAAATTTGTTACCCAAAATAAATTTACTTAAAATAAAGGCTTTATTCATAAAGATTCTGGAGAACATTAAAGCTTTTGGAGTATCATTAGAGGAGGCAATAAAAAATCCAAAAATTGGAGTAGTGAATGAATATCCATCTAAGATTGTAAGATTTTCTCTAGAAATGATTGTAGAAATAAGTAAAAGAGGCATGATTTTCTTATCAACTTCTTTAAGAACTTTCTCAAGTTTTCTAAAAGATGCTGATGAAGTTAATAAAGCTTGTGATGAAATACTTTCTGAAACAACTTCAGATTTACAACTAATGGGACAAATAATGGCCCCTCTCAGTGCAGGAATAGTAGTTGGAT
>JBMSAV010000095.1:0-3370 GCA_049414645.1 Candidatus Aenigmatarchaeota archaeon | reverse complement strand
CGAAAAACATTCTAAAAGAGATTTTAGAGATGGTTGATAGAGAAAAATTAGATGAAAAAGAAAGATTCACTGTAGAATTTTTGGAAAAGCTCGTTTCTTCAGATATACATGTACTGAAAGTCAAGAAATTGGAAATTATAGACTATGATGGGTTTGTTTATGATGTTAGTGTTCCAGGCAATGAGATGTTTTTTGCTGGTAATGTTCCAGTTCTTTTACACAACTCAGATGAAAGAGGTATAGATGTTATAAGAGGTCAGGTGAAAGAATTTGCTAGAACTGTTGCTATAGGAGACGTTCCGTTTAAATTAATAATTTTAGATGAAGCCGATGCAATGACAAGTGATGCTCAACAAGCTTTAAGAAGAATGATGGAAATGTATGCAAGCGTTTCAAGATTTATACTGATTTGTAATTATTCTAGCAAAATTATTGAACCAATTCAATCTAGATGTGCCGTTTTTAGATTTAAAGCTTTAGACGATGAGCACGTTGAAGAGTATGTTAGAAGAATTGTTGAAGGGGAAAAATTAAAAATAACAGAAGATGGAATAAAGGCTGTTGTTAGAATTGCTGAGGGAGATTTAAGAAGAACAGCTAATATATTGCAAATAGCTTCTGCCTTGAAAGAAAAAATTACTGAAGATGTTGTTTATGAAGCTGCTTCTTTAGCAAAGCCGCAAGAAGTTAAACAAATGCTTGAGTTAGCCTTGAATGGAAAATTCATAGAAGCTAGAAAGATGCTAGAAGAAATGATTATCAAGAAGGGTTTAGCCGGAAGTGATATAATTGCAGAAATTCATAGGCAAATTCCATCTTTGAATATAGATGATAGAGCAAAAGTTGAGTTAATAGAAAAATGTGGAGAAGTTGATTTTAGAATTTCAGAAGGTGCAAATGAGTTAATACAATTAGAAAGTCTACTAGCAAGCTTTTGGTTGCATGCTCAATCTAAAGGAAAGAAGTAAGTATGTTTACGATAAAATATAGACCAAAAAGTTTGAAGGATTTTGTAGACCAAAAAGAAGCTTTGGCAAAATTTTTAGAATGGTACAGAAATTGGAAACCCGGTTCCAAGGCAGCATTGCTATATGGTAAGCCAGGTACAGGAAAAACTTGTCTTGTTGAAGCTTTTGCTAATGACAAAAATTTAGAGTTAATTCAAATGAATGCCAGTGATGTTAGAAGTAAGAAACAAATAGAAGAGGTTTTTGGTCATGCTTCTGCTGTTGCTAGTTTTTTCAAAAAAGGAAGAATATTTTTGATAGATGAAGTTGATGGATTATCTGGAAAAGAAGATTTTGGGGGAATTCAAGCAATTATTGAAATAATTAAAAAAAGTAAACATCCTGTAGTTTTGACTGCAAACGATCCGTATGATCCGAAATTAAGAGTATTGAGAGAGTATTGTGAGTTAATTCCATTTGGAGATATACCTGTTTGGGATATTGAGAAAAAGCTAAAGGAAATTTGTGATAAAGAAGGCATAGAGTACGATAAAGAAGTTTTAAACCAATTGGCGAAGAGGAGCGAGGGAGATTTGAGAGCAGCTATAAATGATTTAGAAACTATTGCAAGAGGAAAAAAGAAAATAACTTTGAAAGATTTAGAAGTTCTAGGCTATAGAGAAAGAGAAAGAGATATGTTTGAAGCACTGAAAATTTTGTTTAAAACAACTTCTTTCACTGGAGCTAGATTAAGTATTGCCAATGTTGATTTAGAACCAGAAATTATAATGTGGTGGATAGAAGAGAATATCCCAAATGAATATGAAAAGCGAGAAGAGGTAGCAAGAGCTTATGAAGCTTTAGCAAAAGCCGATTTGTTTAGGGCTAGAATAATGAGCAGAAACTATTGGAAGCTCATGAGGTATATGAATGACCTAATGACGGCGGGAGTTTCTTTAGCAAAGGATGAAATGTACAGAAAATTTACAAAATATCAATTTCCCTCAAAACTAAGATATTTGTCTTCTAGCAAAGAAGAAAGAGAACAGGAAAAAGAAAGATTAAAGAAGCTTTCGAAGCTTTTAAATTGTTCCACCAAGAAAATAAGAACCGAATTTTTACCTTACTTTAAAGTTTTGGAAAAGGATAAAAATTTCCAAAAGTTTTTTGAATCAATGACTAGTGGATAAAACTAGTGGTCTTTTAAAAAATATTAAATCCTTGAATTTTACGAAAAATATGGGAGTCGAAATAAAAGTTATTAATATTGATGTTCCAAAGGATACGCAAGTTATAATAGGACATGCAGGATTCATAAAGACCGTAGAAGATCTTCACGAATGTTTAGTGAATTGCGTTCCAAATATTAAGTTTGGCCTAGCTTTTGCAGAAGCTTCTGGACCTTGTTTAATAAGGCATAGTGGAAATGATGAGGAATTAGAGAAATTAGCAGCGGAAAAACTTTTTGAAATTGCGGCGGGTCATACTTTCTTAATTTTCATGAGAAACGCTTATCCTATAAACGTAGTTCCTAGATTAAAAGAGGTTCCAGAGGTGGCAAATATTTACTGTGCGACTGGAAACCCAGTTCAAGTTATAGTCGCAGAAACTGATCAAGGAAGAGGAATTCTTGGAGTGATTGACGGCTTTAAATCAAAGGGAATAGAAGGAGAAAAAGAAATTCAAGAAAGAAAAGAGTTTCTAAGGAAAATTGGATATAAGCTCTAAACCTCTTTCTTTTTTGTTTTTATCCCAATTTCGTTTCCTTCTAATGGGATTAGGTCTTTTTCTAGAGATTTTTCATCAATACCTGGCAATTTTTCTTTTAACTCTTTAATCTTTTTCTTTATGATTTTTTCTCTTTCCATAAATCTTTTTAGATTGTAAAGAAATAACAATAATAATGCGCCAGTCGTCTAGCCTGGTAGGACACGAGCCTTCCAAGCTCGGAGCCCGGGTTCAAATCCCGGCTGGCGCAACATTGGTAAATAAATAAATAAAAATTTTCTTCGATTAGAACCTTCTTTTTAGTTTATAAATTAGCTGACGTTATCGTTAAATCTAAATTAAAGATAAGACCTTATAGTTTCTTCTGAGGGAGGTTTTATATGATGACTTTCTAAAAGCGGTTCTTGTATCCTCATCAAGCCTTGTTCTTCTCCAATACGTAAAATAACTTTCCATTCTGCAAAAAGTTCGTAAATTAATATTGAATTAATTAAACCACGGTATATTGAAATAGATGTATACTCGTATTTTTCTTTATTTGGAAGATCCTCTAACTTTGCCACTCCCTCTACTTTTAGTTTTTCCTCTTTTGGATCTTTCTCTATTATTCTAATGAATTCATAAAGTCTGCGTTTGAGTTCATCTAACTCCTGTTTAATATCACTTATATTATGACTGTCCAAATAATTAGCGTT
>JBMSAV010000094.1:0-3593 GCA_049414645.1 Candidatus Aenigmatarchaeota archaeon | reverse complement strand
GATGAGTTTGAACCTCTGGCGTGCTTGGTGGAGCTGGCTCATTACCTTTGTTATAACAATTTTGGTTTCGTTTTTCACAAAACCTAAACCAGAAAATGAATTGATCGGACTTGTAAGAGGAGTGGGATCTGAAAGTGATGACGAACTTCAGAGATCTTATAAAAGACCTTTTTTTAAAAAAGCTGAATTCTGGGCAATTGTATCGCTTGCCGTTCTTATTGCTCTGAACATAATATTTTTCTGAATTATAGTTTAGAGATTTATTTTTTGAGTTTTTTTGATTAGAGTATTATGAATTAAAAAATATTAATATTTATACAAATATTATACAAAAAAATTAACAAAATGTGTAAGTCCTATGAAAATGTTAGATGAAAGTGTATTAAAGGAATTGATAAAAACTTTTGAGAATGAATTTCCTGAAGCAAAGTTAATAAGACCGAGATTGGTGAGCTTACAGGAAGTTACTTATATCAATGATGAAGAGATTGATAAAGCTGACGAACTGGAAGAAGATGAAAAATTAGTTTTAGAAGATATAACCAAAGAAACGAAGGAAATAGAACCAAATAATACTTTCATGCCAATTGTTGCTGTTGACACTTCTTCAGTGAAGCTGGGTGAAACTAACAAAGGAATTTTAGCAGCAATAAGAGTTGGAATTTTCATTCAGAATGAAAGAGAAACCTCAGGCTATATATATGGTCCTTATGTAGTTCACATTACAGATGAAAATAAACAATCCATTTATGATTATCTTAGAGAAAATTTCCTGGGAATAAAAAAGGGTGAAGCACCTAAAACTCTCACAAAAATGATAGATAGAATAAGAAATTTGATAGAAAGAATTTCTCAAACCGTAGCTTGCTCTATGATAAAAAATGGTTTAGTTTTATGGGACGGTTCATTAACTGGAGGAACAATTGATACTCCTAAAGAAGTGATAGAAAATGCGATAAGGATTGCTAATTTAAAGGGAAATAGCATAATTGCAATTTCAAAGAAATCTTGGTTGAGACTAATGACTGGAGAGCAATTGATAGGACTTCTTGACAATATTCCAAAGGCTTGTTTCATTGATGTTCATGACAAATTACATGCTGATAAAAGTAGATTTCTTGGTAGAGTTTATGTTGCAAAATTCACCCCAGATGGATTCTCTTTTAGAGTAGATGTGGCAGCTTCATCAGGATATACAAATGAAGATGTCCTCTCCTTGTTAGCTGGGAACTCAGCATTTTATAACGGATATCCAGAAACATTAAGACAAGCACATATTCACTGTTATTTTACTCCAAGCGAAGTTTTAGCTTTACAAAATTATGCCATAAATAAATATAATTTAGAAATAGTTAGAACGTTTGATATAAGGAGGCATCTATTTACAACATTTGGGAGAGAGGTAATTTAATGCAAGTATATCAAAAAATCGGTGATGAAGTAATTTTGCTTTACAATCCTTCTAAAGAGGAGGTAATAGTTGGAGAAAATTTGTTAATTGCTGACAATTCAAGAAAGAAAGGGATTTTAGTTCAAGTTTTTGAGCAAAATTTAGTTGAATTACCAGGAATTCTTGAAGAGCTTATAAGAAAAGAAAGTTTAGCCGAAATGAAAGTTCAAGAACATGTACCAGAAGGTTATCAAAAGTTTACAGTTGATTTAAAGAACATGAAGTTTGCTAGAGCAAGGGTTAGAAAAGAGGTTGATTTGGAAAAAGGAGAAATTTTAGACTGGAGTGGGTGGGTTCCTGATAGAAGCAGCGAAGTTAAACCTATAAAGGACGAATGGATTTTAGGCAAACTCAAAATTGGAAAAAAAGATTTTTACAAAAACCCGATTTACTTAGGCAAAACAAACTATAATGGAAATGATTTTTATATAAGTGCTTATGATCTGCAAGGAATAACAATAGTTGTTGGAAAGAAAGGAACGGGAAAATCGCATTTGACAAAAGCAATGCTTTTGGGGTTAGTTGATTTAGGGGCAATTGGAATTGTTTTTGATATAAATGATGAATATTCACCAATGATAAAAACAATAGACGGAAAAGAAAGTCCTTACAGCAGAAAACTAATTACTTTAGATCCTGGAAAAAATCTGAAATTTACTTTGGATTATGTTGGTAGAGATGTCTTTATTGATGTTGTGACAGCGGCCTTGGAATTGTCAGAGGCTAGTACTATTGAGCTGATGAACATTTGGGATAGGCTGGTTCAAGGAAATAGTTTGAACTTTCAAAATTTATTTACCGCAGCCAAAAGAGTTGAAAGTTCTAGCGTTAGATCAGCTTTGATTAGAAGATTAAATAGGATAGAAGAGTCTAAATTATTTGTTGATGATCCAGAGCAAGCAATTACTTTAGAAAAAGAAATTGGAAAAATTACAGAAGGAGGAGCTTTGATAATAAACTTGAAAGCAAAAAACATATTCACAATCTATCTAGTGGTGCAAACCATATTGAGCAAAATAGAAAGATTATTGGAAGAAGGAATATTACGGCCAATATTCTTCTTTGCAGAAGAAGCGCATACATATTTCCCTAGAACAAATTGGGTAGATGTTGTTACTAGAATGCGCCATTTAGGAGCTTATCAAATTTACATCACAAATACACCCACAGAATTAGATGATATTGTAATAAGACAAGCTGACAATTTGTTCGCTTTTCAGCTTTCAGAACCAAAAGATATAACTCACATAGCACCTGCAGCAAAGTTAGAAGTAGAAACTATAGAAAAAGTTGTAAAATCATTACCACCTAAGAGATGTCTAGTTATAGGAAGAGTAACTGAAGATTATCCATTTATTATTGATGTTAGAAGCTTGGAAGTTCAAGCAGCAGGAGAAACTAAGAGATTTTTCCATGAAAGATGAACCTGTCAGATCGGATGTTATCAATCAGATTGAGTATTATGTAAATTGGGCTTCACAAAATTCAGGGAAGCATTTACAGGATGCGTATAGTTGGAATATCCAACCAGTTATAGTTGTTCCGCTTCTTATCCAGAGGAACAGAAAAGACATCTTTGATGAGTTTAGAAGATATAACCAGAAAAAAATTCACTGCCAATACTTTATTTTGAATTCAAAGTTGATTGTGAAGCAAAAAACATAATTTTTGATCAGATAGATTATTGATATTTACTGATAGAGACAGAAAGCGATAATCTTATTCATTTTTACAATCTCTCTCATTTTTCTCTAAATTTGGAAGGTGGATTGAATGAAGTTCAAAAGTTCTTCTGGTGTAAATGGTCTTTTTATAACTTTTATTTTTATTTTTTTCAATCCAAAAAGTTTGGCTTTACTTCTTAAATCTTCAACTTTTTTCCCTGCATTTTCCCAAAACGGAAGAATAAATAAAATCCTCTGCGATGAAGAAAGAACTAGTCTCAGGTCATTCTGATTACTTATACATTTTATATCAACAACAAGTATATCTGGTATAAATCTTAAACCCAAAATATCATTGGGGTTATTATATACTGCAACTTCATGACCTTTTTCCTGAAAATATCCTCTTATTATCCTTGCTTCCTCTATTCTTTCTAACAAAAATGCTATCTTCACTCTGAATTACAATTTTATTTTTT
>JBMSAV010000093.1:0-2385 GCA_049414645.1 Candidatus Aenigmatarchaeota archaeon | reverse complement strand
ATGGGAAGAATTTTTTCTACTAGCAATGAAGAAGAAGCTTATAGCATTTTGAAGAAATATACTTACTTAACAAAAGAACAATGTGATGAAGTTAAGAAAAAGTATGGCAACATGATTTATGACAATATTTTGAAAGAGGATCCATGCAATGTAAATATTACAAAAATTTACTTCATTGCTAGCAACGATTTGATTGGCAAATACTATTGGCTAACCTACTTTGGTACTGGAACAGGAAGACAATATGTTGTTTTGCCTTTAACGGGAAGAGATACTCAAGGCAATCTAGTTTATGGAAATGGTATTCTAACTCTAGCTTTTAAAGACGATAAAATTATTCCGATTTTAAACATACCATCTCAAGGAATTTTCAACATGATTGTTAGAAGAATGATTTTCATCTATCAAGGAAATCAATATAGCTTCGATTATTCAAATGCTACAAACAAAATAGATGGTTTAGTTTTTAGCGATGGTAATGCTGCAATATACATGGATCCTCAAACAGCCAATTCGATGTTTACAAAACTTTACTTTTTCAATGGAGAAGGTCTAAAATACTTTAAGCTTGTTTACAGCAATCCTGAAGTAAAAATCTTTGAAGTAAATTTCTAAAGAAAAATAAAAAAAGAAAAATTTTACTCTAAGCCTTTTTTTGTTATCTTTTCTGCTCCATTCAAATAAGGCCTTAAAACTTCTGGTATTAATATGCTTCCATCTTCTTGCTGATAATTTTCCATTATTGCAATTATTGCTCTTTCTGTAGCTACTAATGTTGAATTCAATGTATGAACAAATTTTATCTCATTTCCTTCTCTAAATCTTATATTAGCTCTTCTTGCTTGGTAATCCGTACAATTGCTACACGAAACAACTTCTCTGTACTTTCCTTGTCCGGGCAACCAAGCTTCTATATCATACTTTTTAGCCGCAATTGATCCTATATCTCCACTGCAAATATTCACAACTCTATATGGAATTCCTAAGCTTTGAAAGAACTCTTCTGCATTCTTTATTAGAACTTCAAACCAATGCCAGCTTTCTTCTGGTTTACAGAAAATAAATTGCTCTACTTTTTCAAATTGATGTACTCTGAAAATTCCTTTTGTATCTTTTCCATGAGTGCCCGCTTCTTTTCTGAAGCAAGGAGAAATTCCTGCATAAAGCAATGGTAAATCTTTAACGTCAAAAATTTCATTCATGTGGTAAGCTAGTAATGCATGTTCTGCTGTTCCAATCAAATACAAATTTTCTTCTTCAATCTTGTAAATCATGTCTTGGAAATCTTGGAAAGCTATTGCTCCTTCTAAAGCCTCTCTTCTAATCATGTATGGTGGCTGAAATAGTTTAAAACCCCTTTTCTTAATGAAATCTAGTCCATACTTTATCAAAGCCCAGTTCAATTCTACTAAAGCGTTTTTCAAATAGTAGAATCTTGCTCCTGCAACCTTAGCTGCTCTTTCTATATCCATTAGATCTAAAGACAGCCCTAAATCTTGATGATCCTTTGGTTTAAAGCTAAATTTTGGAATTTCACCCCAAGTTTTTATTACAACATTATCGTTTTCATCTTTTCCAATTGGCACACTCTCATGCAAAATGTTTGGCAAAGTCATTAGAATTTCTCTTATTCTATTTTCTTTTGCTTCAACTTTTTCTTCCAATTCTTTAATTTTTTTTGGAAGTTCCTTTGCTTTTTCTAATAAGTCTGATACATCTTTTCCCTCTTTTTTCAACTTTGCTATATTTTCGCTTATTTCGTTTCTTTCTCTTCTAAGATTGTTTAATTCACTTATTTCTTTTCTCCATTGTTTATCTAATTCTATAACTTCTTCCAAGAGTTTTATTTTCTCTAAATCATTTCTTTTCTCCAAGTCCTTTCTAACAATCTCAGGGTTTTGCCTAATTAGATTTATGTCTAACATTTAAACACCTCCACCTTTGTAGATCTTGAAGATAAAGTGTGGGAAAAATCAAAGAATTCTAGTTGAAAATAGCGGATTGGAGTGACATCACCATACTTTCTATTCTCTACAAACTTTAAAAGCATTTATTTATAAGTATTGCAATCAAATATTATTATGGCAAGGAAAGCTTCAAGAAAAGAAAATAAGACAAGATTTTTAAATATAGTTTCGATGGCAATAATTGTAATAGGAGTTTTAATTCTCTTGGCAACAGCATTAACATGGCAACCATACGATGTTTCTTCTTTAGCAACAAAAGTAAACCTTTTAACTCTTTCAATAGGAATTCTTTATCTACTTTTTGGTTTTGTCTTATCAAGGACAAAATTCTAGTTTACTCAACTTTTATTTCTTTTCCTTTCTTCTTTTCTTTCTTTGGTAGAATTACTTCTAGAACTCCATCTTTCATCCTTGCCTT
>JBMSAV010000092.1:0-3067 GCA_049414645.1 Candidatus Aenigmatarchaeota archaeon | reverse complement strand
TAATAAAGACCTGGATTCTATCGTCTAAACTTTCAAATTTCAATTCCCTTCTTTCACTAGAAGATAATTCTCGCTCTTCTACTCCGCCTTGATTTTCTGCTTCTTGTGGTTTTAATGCTCCTTCTTTTAATGAAGATGTTTCCCCTTCCATTGTTCCTTCTGAAGTTAATTCGGCCTGTAAAGTTTGCTCTTGAGAAATTTCTTCTTTAGGTTGAATTATAGTTCTTTCTTGCCCTCCTTCTACTCCTTTTGCTACAATACTACCATCAGGATTTAAAACTAAATAGCAACCTTCGTTATAAGCTCTCTTATTAACATAATAACTTTGATTTGAGTGAAAAGTTATTATACTTTCTTCAAATAAACGATATGCTAAGGGTGAAGTCTCGAATAAAAGTCCTTCTTCCCCATATGAATATTGATGTCCACGAATGAAATAAGAGAAACCTAGCTGGTTTAATATTCTAGTTAGTTCTTTAGGAGAATATTTATGGAGATCTATCTGGTTAAGAGGTGGGAGGTGTTCAGGGTGATATCTGTCTATATTTTTTACAACCCCTTCTTCAATTTCAGGATCAATGTCTGCCCAATTAATTTCTCTAAAATCACCCTTTTCTGGTTGAATTAACCTTCCTATTGCTATACTTTCTTCATCAATAACACATTTATTTTCTCCTTCTAAGAAATTAACTTTTACAGGAATACCTGCGTGGGTTAATAAAATATCTCTATACATAACTGCATGTGGCAATTTTGAAAAAGTTTCTACATATAATTCCATTATTTTTTCATCTCTGTCTTGAACGTACTTGAAAAGTAACTCAGCAAAAGTTGCTCCATCTATTTTAATACTATAAGGCTTGTCTATTCGTATATCAAAAACATCATCTTCATGATCTCCTTTCAAAATTATTACTTCATCCTGGTATTTCCTTTTTAATTCAAATAATCTTTTTACTACTTCAAAATTATAATCTCCTCTATCTACAAAATCACCCATACATACAAAAGCAACATTTTTTCCTTGACCTTTTATTGTTTCAAATTCTCCAATTGCTTCTTCTAAAGCATTAATATCTCCATGAATATCAGTAACAGCAATCACAGTATAATTATCTGGTATATAAACTAATCCAAATAAATTAATTATTTTAGTAGTATCTAATCCTAATTCTTGTAATTCTTTTAATTTACCTAAAAGCTCCTCTCTCGTTTTAATCTGTCGCAGCTCTTCAATAAGTTCCTCTCTCGCTTTTTCTTTTTCTTCGGGTGGTGAACTTTCAAAATCTATTCCTTGCTTCTTTAATCTTTCGCTTAATACTCTTTTTACCCATTCATCCTGCTCGGCAGTCAAAATTTCTCTAATCCTTGCCAAGTTTAATTCCTGCCACTCACGTGCAATTAGTTCAGGAGAGTCCGGATTAACCCTACGAGGTTGTGTTTCTCTATTTGGCCCTCCTGGGCCAATTCCAAAGGCTCTTTCTATACTTTCCATCAATTTAATTATACAAAAAATATTTAAAAATACAAATTTTAGCCCCTCTTGACAAGATATATATATGTATGGTATAATATAAGTGGTACAATCTCAAGAAAAGGAGGCGAGGAAGATATGCCGGTTGCGGCTCTATGGGCCGTAATAGCAGTTGTGGCTGTGGTGGCAATTGCCGCATTAGGTCATCTTTTTGGCTGGTGGGGTGGTGGAGGTGGACACCCCCATCCCGACGAAAATGTCGGGAGGGCGGTGGATGGGTTTTTTGGAATCTACCACCAAGGTATACAAGATCCCACCATAGAAGAAATCGGAGGGGGCATGTTAACAATCGGCCCGGGTAATGCCCGGCTGTTAACCCCCCGTATACGACGCCGAGTCCAGCAACAGAAAAACCAGCAGCAGCAAAACTAAGCAAAAAACAAGCCCCTCACAATTTTGAGGGGCTATTTCTTTTGGGCTTTTATATTACTATCAGGAGTAGAAGCAAACTTAGAGTCAGTATTAGAAGTAGAATTATTAGTATATTTTGTTCAATATTTTCTTGATTATCCTGAAGTATTTTTTGTTGTTTATCTAATCTTTTTACATCATTTTCTATATTTTTCGATTTTTCTTCTACATTTCTCATTCTAATTTCGAAATTATTCTGCAATCCATGTATAATTTGGGTATCTTTCTTTAACTTGTCTACTTCATTTTCTAATTTATTTATTTTTTCTCTTAATCCTCTATTTTCTCTTGCGATAATTCTATACCCTCTAGTTCTTTTTAGTTGCTTTATCTGTTTTTCTATATTTCTAAATCTTTTCTCTATTCTTTCTCTTTCCTCTCTATGCTCCTCCTGATGCCAAACTTCGGCACCAGAAGGAACTTCTTTAACAAAATTCTCTGGTTGGGCCCAGCAAAAGCTGGTGCCCAAAAGTAACAGACCGATTATTAATCTCATTTTAGTCACCTCCGATTTAATTATACAAAAATAACGATGTTTTGTCAAATATAGATAAAATGGGTTATTTATTAATAAAATAAAAATTTTTAATATAATTAAAATGGCGATCCATATAAAGGAGGTGAGAATATGGAGCTTATAAAAGCTGGCCTAGCGGGGTTGGTAGGAGGGCTGGTGTTTCTTTTTGTATTATGGTTGGGGCAGTGATTGAAGGGGAGGCTGTAACCTGAAAAATATAAGGAAGCAAATTTTGCCTCCTTTTTGTTTTTTAGGAAGCTTAAGATTTTTAGAAATTTTTAATGAACTTTATAAACAGCGGGGTGGCATAAATTAATCAAAAGAAGATTTGACTTTATTTTAATTTTAATAGTAAAATTAAATTGGATTTCTTCAAGAAGGAGGAATGAAAAGATGGAGATTGAAGACTTTCTGAAAGTTTCTCAGAATATAACAGATCGTATAAATAAAAAGAATGTAGTAGCTAGTATGACTTTAGAAATTATATCTTCATATAGGAGAATTTATGAATTGATGAAAGAAAGATTTCCTAATAAGAAATATCCTGAAAATTTAGATGAATTATTTGCAATAACTTTGTTTATAAAAGGTTGTTTGTATGGATA
>JBMSAV010000091.1:0-3341 GCA_049414645.1 Candidatus Aenigmatarchaeota archaeon | reverse complement strand
TTTCGTTGGAAGACGAGAAGTTATAATTGCAGGTTTACCATTGATTGCTATGTTTCCATTTTTGTATGCAATATCAACAAACATGCTAGATATATACTTATTCAACTTTATTGGACAAATAGGCTGGGTTGCATTTAATATTGCAATGTTTTCCTATCTCGCTGATGTTAGCGGGAAATCAGCCCCAATATATTTTGCAATTTTCAATGCCTTTTCTAGTATTGCAACAATAGTTGGTTCAATAGTTTCTGGATATATGGCTGATATAGTTGGAATTAAAAATGTTTTAATGATTTCTTTCTATTTAAGAGTATTTAGTATGTTTTTCTTTTTATCTTTGGGAGAAAAGAAGGGGTATATACCAAGAGGAACTTTACCTTTTCTCTCCCCATATGCCTTCTTCTCTAAGATTGAATCTTTCATTTCAATCTACTCTTTGGTTTTTGAAGAAACGAGAAAGAGTATTATAGAAAGAATGTTGAGAAGTCTTAGAAAACTTTTGAGAAACCAAACGAAGTAAAATTATGAATGGTGCATATCTTTTGGTAATGAAGCTAAAATCAAACAAAAATATTAGAGTTGGTTCCTTAGGAAAATTAGAATTTAAGAAAGGATTTTATTTTTATGTAGGTTCTGCCATCGGAAGCACAACAATAGAGAATAGATGTAAAAGACATTTGATAAAAAACAAAAAGATGAAGTGGCATATTGATTATTTGAGAAAAGAAGCGGAAATTGTCAATATTTTTGCTATTCCTAGTAGAAAGAAAATTGAATGTAAAATTGCCAGAAAAATTTTGAAGAAAACAGATAGTTTTATTCCAAAATTTGGGAGCAGCGATTGCAATTGTAAATCTCACTTATTTTACTTTAAAGATAAGAAATATCTTTCTAAACTTCCTCCTATTTTTTCAAAAGGAATTCAAATTTATTAGAAAGTTTAATAATGTTGGTTTTTCTTTACTTTATCTTCTGTGGTGGGGGAGGAGGAGTACAATCTAACTATTCAGAGCTTGCAAACTCTATAGCAAAAGAAAGAATACAACAAGCTTTAGAAACTAAAGCAGAAATTTTGGTAACAACTTGTCCGCTTTGCTATTATCATTTGGTTAGAAACTCACAAGAAATTCAAGTATTTGAACTTTCTCAACTTTTAGTTCAATGTATATGATTTTTATATTGAAATCCAAATAAAATTTATGGATGAGTCGGTATTGCTTCAAACTCTTTATAACTCTTTCGTTTCTTATGTACCCAACTTAATAGGATTTTTCATACTTTTGTTTTTAGGTTGGGGAATTGGAAAAATTTTGGGGAGAATAGCTGAAGAGATTATAAAAAGGTCAAAAATAGAATCTGTTTTATTCGAAAAGAGACCAGTTATATCTTTGTCTTCTTTGGCTTCGATAATAGTTTCATGGAGCGTTTACTTACTTTTCATAAAAGCTGGAGTTGACGTCTTAGGAATAAAGGCAATTTCGGATATTCTCGCTTCTTTACTATCTTTTATTCCTAGATTTGTTGCGTTTTTAGTTGTCTTCTTTGCTGGCTACTTTATTTCGGAATATCTTAGAGTTTCTATAGAAAAAAGCGAAATAGAGTATAGAAGACTTATAGCAAAAATTGTCTTCTTGTTGGGTATTTATGTTTCTGCAATAATAGCTTTGCCTCTTGTTGGGATAGACGTTTTTATTTTGCAATTACTTTTGATTATTGTAATCATTTTCGTGCTTTTACCAATTTCTATTGGTTTTTCTCTTGCTATAAAAGATGAATTAAAGAAAGACGTTAAGAAATGGTTGAAAAAACTCTCGAAGATTTAAATCTCTCCTTTAAGTTAATTAAATGAAAAGAGAGCCAGCGGTTAAACTTAGGATTAGAGATATTTTGGATGGAAAGTTCTTTCCGGGTGAAAAAGAAAATATGAAGCCTAGCTATTTAATAACACCATTTGGTAGAAAGGTTTCTAGAGTAAACGTTTTAGCTACTATAACAGACAAGTTTGTTAGTGAAGATGAAAGCTATGTTTCTTTTACTCTAGATGATGGAACCGCTTCTATAAAAGCTAAAGCTTTCAAAGATGTTGTTAGCCTAGTAAAGAATCTGGAAATTGGTGATATTGGAATTTTTATCGGTAAAATTAGAGAATGGAATGAGGAGCTTTATTTAAACATTGAAATCGCAAGAAAAATTGATGACCCTAATTATGAAACTTATAGAAAATTAGAGTTAATAAAAGAAATTTTGCCTTACAAAAGGATGATTCTAGAATTAAAAAGCATGCGAGAGAAAATGAGTGAAGAAGAGTTTTTGAAAGAAGCAAAAAGAAGGTTAGGATTGGGTGAAGAGATTATAAGTTTTTTAATTGAAAGCGAAAGAATCGAAGAAAAAGATTATAAAGCTGAGGTTTTAAAGGTTTTGAAAGAGTTGGATAGAGGAGATGGAGTTAATGTTATATATTTATTTGAAGTTATGAAGCTGCCAGCCCAAACTTTGGATTCGATATTAACAGAATTAATGTCAGAAGGTAAAATTGAAGAAGTAGAAGCTGGTAAGATTAGGGTTAGAATATGATGAATTACGAAGAAATGCTTGAAGAAGCATTCAAAAAAATAGTTAAGAGAGAGGCAAAGGAAAGATTTCAAATTCCCCAAATAGAAAATGAGATACAAGGCACAAAGTTTATAATAAAAAATTTTAAAAAGATTTCTGAACACCTAAAAAGAGACCCCAAACATCTTGCAAAATTTTTAATGCTATCCTTGGCCTCATCAGGTAGTATAGAGGGCGAAGCTCTTGTATTAAATTCCAAACTGAAGAGAGAAGTCGTTCAGCAAAAACTTGAAGAATATGTAAAAAAATATGTTTTTTGTAAAGTTTGTAATGAACCAGATACTAAATTAATAAAGGAGGGCAGAATTTACTTCATTCGTTGTGAAGCTTGTGGTGCAAGTTATGCCGTCAAATAAATTTTGGAGTAGATTGATAAAGACTAAATTTGAGACTTTGGTAGCAATATGCGACGAAGAACTTATAGGAAAGGAGATTAAGATAGAAAAAAATTTCAACACGTTTGTTAGCGAAAGGTTTTACAAAGAGAAATTAATTGATGAAAAAGAAGCTTTAGATCTTATGGAAAGAGCAACTATAGGAAATTTGTTGGGAGAAAGAATAATTAAGTTGGCCATAGAAAAAAATATTATTTCTCCAGAAAGTGTAATTTTAATTGGTGGAATACCTCATGCACAATTTATTAAAATATAGAAAGGCTCAATTCTACATAATTTCTGTAGTTGGTTTAATAACTATTCTTTATGCATTGGGGAAAAGTTTAACTACTT
>JBMSAV010000090.1:0-8816 GCA_049414645.1 Candidatus Aenigmatarchaeota archaeon | reverse complement strand
GACCCATTTTTAATGAGGTGATATGTATGAGTAGTAAAGAAAAAAATAACTAAAAGGATGAATATCAAAGAGTTTGCTTTAACCTCAATGATTATCCTTAGCACGTTTTTAGTTGCAATATGGGAAGAAACTATAAGGCGTTTAAATGTAAGTGCAATATCTCTATTATTTTTACTCATTGGTTGTGCTTTAGCTTTTTTCGAAGTTATTCGTATTTATACAACAGAGGATGCTCAATTATCTAAACGTAATTTATGTCTCCTTTTCGTGTTTTTTCTATTAGCTGTCTTGGTTGAATTTTCACGTATTTTAGCAAAATAATAAACACTACGAAGAAAAATTTAATTCTTGATACAATTTCTCTTATGGAAGATGTTGAGAAAGAATTAGAAAAACTTTCTTTACAAATAAAAGTTTGCACTAAATGTCCTTTACATAAAAACAGAAAAAATGCTGTTCCTGGAGAGGGAGATTGGAAAAGCAAAATAATGTTAATAGGAGAAGCACCCGGTTTTAATGAAGATGAACAAGGAAGACCTTTTGTTGGAAGAGCAGGTAAATTGTTAGAAGAATTTTTAAGTTCTATTGGAAAAAAGAGAGAAGACATTTTCATAACTAATGTTGTCAAATGCAGACCTCCTAACAATAGACAGCCAGAAGAAGAGGAAATAAAGATTTGCACCTCTTTATATTTGGATAAACAAATAGAATTGATTAAACCCAAATTGATAATTTGTCTTGGAAACGTTTCTGCTAATTACATTTTCAAAAAATTCGGATTGAAATTTGAAAGTATGAATAAACAACACGGGAAAGTTTTTTCAGTATCTAATCTTTTCATCCAAACAAAAATTATAGCAACTTATCATCCTGCTGCAATATTAAGAAATCAAAGCTTAATTGCAACAGCTAAAGCAGATTGGGAAATAATAAAAGAGGCAATCGATGGTTTAATATAAACCAGCTAAAGCTTTATTCTGAACTCTATAATTACAAATAAAAAACATATAGCAAGAAATAATGATTATGGATATAGCCAGCCTTCTCTTAACCTTGGGAAAGGCAAAGTATCTCTTATGTGCTCTATCTTACAAACCCACATTAACAACCTTTCTATACCCAAACCCATTCCGCTATGTGGAACTGAACCAAATCTTCTTAAATCTAAATACCATTCATAAGCAGAGATTTCTTCATCCCCAATTTTAACTTTAAGTTTATCCAAATTCCACTCCTTTATCTTTTTCTCTAAAACGTCAAATCTCCACTCTCTTTCAGAACCACCAACAATTTCTCCATAACCTTCTGGTGCTAGCAAGTCAAAATTCTTTACAACATTTTCATCTTTATCGAACATGTAAAACGCCTTTAGTTTTCTAGGATATTCTACGACAAAAATTGGAGTATCAAACTGTAAAGTTAAAACTCTTTCCTCATCCGCACCCAAGTCACTTCCATACTCAACTTTTAATCCATTAGACTTTAAAATATCAATTGCTTGCTTATAAGTTATAACTTTCCATGGTTTTTCGATTATTGCCTTTAATTCTTCAACATTTCTACCAGTTTTTTCTTTTATTATCTCAAACTCATCTTTCCTCTCTTCAATAGTTTTCCCAATAGCATACTTTAAAGATTCTTCAACTGCCTTCATCAAATCTTCAATTGTATACCAAGCAGCTTCAATTTCAAAATGCCAATATTCGTGCAAATGTCTTCTTGTTCTAGATTTCTCTGCTCTAAAGCTTGGAGTTAAAGCAAAAACTTTTCCTAAAGAAAAAATCAAAGCTTCTAGATATAACTGAGCTGATTGAGATAAATAAGCTTTTTGATCAAAATACTTCACTTCAAATAAAGTTGTCGTTTCTTCGCATGCATTTCCAACTAAAATTGGTGGAAATACCTCAAACCATCCGTCCTTTACATACCACTCTCTCAAATTCTTTAGCAAAGAGTGCTTAATCTTTTGAGCTGCCGAAAACCATCTCGACCTTATCCACAAATGCCTATATTTTTGGATTGTATCTGGTTCTTCTCTCCCTCTCAAAGGAAAAGGTTTTCCGTAATCGAAAACTTCAATTTCTTTAGCTTCAACCTCATAGCCGCCAGGAGCCCTTTTATCTTTGTTAACTATTCCTTTAATACCTAATGAACCTTCAATTTGAATTGGCTTAACCTTTTCAACAAGTTTGGGCTCTTTAATAACGACTTGTATTAAACTATTAGCATCTCTAATTACCAAGAAAATTTTTTCACCTATTATTCTCCTTCTATAAACCCATCCTCTAAAATAGACTTCTTTACCGACTTTTTCTTCGTTGAAAATCTCCTTTATATCAGTCGGTTTCATAAAATATTCAATTCTTTAAAAATAAATAGTAAAATTTTATCCACCATATAACTATTTTATTGGAAGTTGCGAATTCTTCTCGAGAGATTATTAATAGAGATTATTAATCTTGATTCTATGCAATACATATTACACTTATATATAAACTTTGCCATAAGACGCTTCTAAAATAATTATAATATTCTCGGTTAATTATTTCACACACGATAAAAAGATTTGCCATAAGATAGTTATAAGATTATTCTAACTTACTTCTAACTTTCTTCATGTTTGCAAGAAAGCTTTTATAAAAGCTATTTTATAAGATTGAGAAAGGAAAAACTGTAATTTTAACTTCTTAGCACATAATAACCCCTTTTTAATTTTCTAACATTACCAATTCCTTCAAGATTTTTTAACTGATCATAAATCTCACTCTCTGAGACTTTTCTTTCAATTCTTTTGTTTACCTCTTCATAAATATGGCTTGCTTTCATCCCTTCTTTATGTTGAGAAAGAACCAATAAAATTAATCCCCTTATCTCATTTCCTCCTTCCTGTCCTATATGGCTTCTTTCCCTATCATAAATCTCCAATTGTATTTTAACTGCTTTTTTCCATTCTTCTTTATGATACTGATAATATTCAAGCCTTTCCCTAAGTTCGCTATCATTAGGATTTAAGCTATAAGCAACTCTTTCTATTGGTTCAAAAAGCTCTTCCCACAAAATCCTTGTAATATCATTCGCTTTTGCAACGCTTTGAATTTCTCTTCCTTTTAGCTCGTAAGACAAGTATCCCAATTCTGATAAAATCGAAAGGCAGTGACTGATAATTTTGGGTCTAATCTTTAATTTTTCGGAAAGTTTATTGCGTTCAAAAATGTCATTTGGCTTCTTTCTTATATATCTAACAACTCTTCTTAAATCTCCAACATTACTGAACCACGGTTTTAACTTTCTTGCTTTTTTAACTATTTCTTCTGTATCGTCCAATTCTCCAGCCAATCTATATTGAGCCCATCCTTTTTGCCGTCTTCCTTCTACTTCTCTATGAGATGAAAAGTAATATATAACCCCAGCTTTACCTAAGTGTTTTAATATGTATGAAGCAGAGACGTAGCCTATCCCCAATTCATCGCAAATTTCCGCTTGTGTGAATTTGCTTTCCTGATTTTCAGCAAGAAATTTTATTATTTGGTAAACTCTAAACCCCCTTCTGTGCTCGATTTCCTTTGGTACCTGAGCCGCTCCTAATATTCTCCATAAAGAGCAATATCCTGCATTCATTTCTGATAACTTATTAACAACATAAGTTCCAATGGCAACTATAGGATCACCAAAATCCCTCCCTGCATCAGTTTTTTGGTATGCAGTAACATAATTTACTGTTATTTTTTTAATCCTTAACTTAACAACAGTCCCTATAGCTTCTAAAGAAGAACCCCTTAAGCTATTAGATAGATCACCCTTGAAGTAAGCCCACACAGCATCCTTAGTTATTGGAAGTTTATCTAAACCATAAAAATTAAGAAATTGATCGTAGAGCTCTTTTTTTGTATAAGCTTTTTCCGGATCCGTAGCAAGAAGAGCTAAGCCTTTTGGGTCTGGAGAAAGAATGCCATTAGTAAAAGCGTCTATTCTTGATTGGGGAGTTGGATTTGCTTCAATGAATTTTTCATACATAAAAAAATAAAAGGAAAGAAAAGCTTAAACGCTTTTTGAAATTGCAAGGTTATAAGATAGTTATAAGATACTTATAAGATTATTCTAACTTACTTCTAACTTTATTTCAAATGTCGCGTAAGGGATATTTTTAGAAATGGGTCAAAGGATTTTTTACTTTATAAGGATATAACCAAGAAACAACATACTAACCCCTCAGAAAAGCTTTTTAAATACTGATCCAAAATAAATAAAATGGATGATCGTTTTTGCTGAATTGATTCTCTCGAAATATTTAACTACTATAATTTCTAGGAGGCGAATTTATGAGAATAAAAATATTTAATACGTTAACAAGGAAAAAACAAGTTTTCAAACCGATAAACAATAATGAAGTTAGAATCTATACTTGTGGTCCAACTGTCTATGATTATGCTCATATTGGCAACTTAAGAACTTATGTTAACGAAGATGTTATAAGAAGGACTTTCGAGCTTTTTGGATATAAAGTTTTACATGTTATGAACATAACTGACGTGGGTCATTTAACAAGCCAAGCTGATACCGGAGAAGATAAAATAGAAATGTCAGCTAGGGAAAAACAAAAAACTGCTTGGGAAATTGCTGAATTTTTTACTCAAGAGTTTTTCAAAGATATAGAAACTTTAAACATACAAAAGGCTCATATCATTCCGAAAGCAACTCAACACATAAAAGAAATGCAAGATTTAATAGATAAACTTAAAGAAAAAGACTATGCTTATATTTTGAAAGATGGAATTTACTACGATACATCAAAATTCAAAGATTATGGAAAATTAACAGGAATGAGTTTTAAAAAGCTTAACAAATACTTGATAGAGGGGGCAAGAGTCGAGCCAGTAGAAGGAAAGAGAAATATAACAGACTTTGCTCTCTGGAAGTTTTCTCCTACTGACAAGAAAAGGCATATGGAATGGGATTACATAACTGAATGGGTTTTAAGTAAAGAAGAGTACGAGAAAGTCTTACAATGGTCAAAAGAAAATCAAAACATAAAAATTCTGGAAGTAAAAGATGAAGGAGAGAATTATAAAGTTAAATTTAATTTTGTTGGATTTCCCGGCTGGCATATAGAATGTTCAGCGATGAGCATGAAATATTTGGGGGAGACATTTGACATTCATGCAGGAGGAATAGATCATATTCCGATTCATCACACAAATGAAATAGCACAAAGCGAAGCGGTAACTGGCAAGAAGTTTGTGAACTATTGGATTCATTGCAATTTCTTGCTTGTTAACGGACAAAAAATGAGTAAAAGTTTAGGAAATTACTATACTTTGAAAGATTTGCTAGCTAAGGGATATTCTTGGAGAGAGATTAGATTTTTGTTTATTTCGGCTCATTACAGAGACGAACAAAACTTCACTTTTGAGGCATTAAATTCAGCTAAAGGTAGTATTGAGAGAATTAGAAATTTTTTACACGCTTTAAAAAATGTGAAAGAAGGAAAACATTCAAAAGAATTTACCAAACTTTTAAGTCAAGCCAAAAAAGATTTCTTGAAAGCTCTAGCCGACGATTTCAATATGCCCAAAGCTCTAGCCGCTATGTTCAATTTCATCAACGAAACAAACAAACTAATTGCTGAGAAAATGTTAACTAAAAAAGATGCAGAAAGAGCTATAGAGCTTATGCTATTTTTTGATAAAGTTCTTGGTTTAAAACTGGAAGAATTCTTAAAAGAAGAAGAATTGCCAGAAGAAGCTAAAAAGCTAATTGAAGAAAGAGAGAAGTTGAGAAAAGAAGGAAAATTTGAAGAAGCAGATAAAATTAGAGAGAAGTTGAAGAATGAGTATGGAATTTTGTTAGAAGATACAAAAGAAGGTGTTATTTGGAAGAAAATTTAAAAAGAAAAAAAGATTTGGGAAAAATAAAAAAAATTTACAAAATATCATCAGCAAAATACTCATCGTCTTCTAGCGGATCCCAGATTTCGTCAGCTTTCTCTTCCAAATTCCTCACCTTTTTTAAAAAGTGAAGAAGAGGAGGAAAGAAAGGGATTTACTTTATGATATCTATGCCCAATAATGGGCTTGTCTCTCTTATGACCGGCATTTCCCTGTGAACTGATCCTAGAATGTATGGCGACTTCACTCCAGTTACTATCGTTATTACCTGAACTTTTCCTTCAAACTCCGGCAATATTCTAGCACCCCAGTATACTATTGCTGATGGATCTAAACTCTGAGCTACAGTTTCGCCAATCAAGTTAACTTCTTCTAGCTTCAAGTCTGGCCCTCCAGTTATGTGAACCAATGCTCCCGCAGCACCTGTATAATCCACTTCTAACAACGGATTTTGCAAAGCTTTCATAACTGCATCTTTAGCTCTATCTGAAGAATTGCTTTCTCCAACACCAATAGCTGCTACTCCTCCTCCAGTAGACATTACTGCTCTTACATCTGCATAGTCTAGATTAACTAAGCTTGGTAATGTTATAGTTTCTGTTATTCCTTTAACCATGCTTGCTATTAGTTCATCGGCAACAGCAAAAGCTTGTTGAATTGTTAAGTTGCCCGCGTATTTCAATAGCTTGTCGTTTTCAATTACTATTACTGTATCTGCATGCTGCCTTAAGTTAGCCAGACCATCCTCCGCTTTTGAAATTCTTGCACCTTCTATCTTAAATGGCATTGTTACTACAGCAATTACCAAAGCTCCCATAGATTTAGCCAATTCAGCTACAACAGGAATGCTACCTGTTCCTGTTCCTTTTCCCAAGCCAGCTATTGCAAATACTAGATCTGCACCTTCTATAGCTTCTTTAATTTCATTTCTCGATTCTTCGGCTGCTTTTCTACCAATCTCGGGGTATCCTCCACATCCCAAACCTTTTGTTAATTCTTTCCCTATCAAAATCTTTTTATCAGCTTTAGAAACTGCTAAAGCTTTAGCATCGGTATTTAAAGCTACAGTATAAGCTCCTTGAATTCCCATTTCAGTTAATCTTGTAACACTATTACTTCCAGCTCCTCCGCAACCAACAACAACTATTTTTGCCTTTTTTACTTGAATTCCAAATTGTTGCTCGGCTAACTTAAAATAATCTACATTGCTAAAAGTTGCTCCGCTCGTTGACTCAATTCTAAATCTACCAATTTTTTCATCAGCGCTTGTCAAAGTCTTTCTTAAAGCACTACTAACGATCGAATCCATACCACCAACCTATTTTCCGCATCATATATTTTCGAAGATCGAAAACCATTTAAATTTGGTTTTCGATCTTTTCTTAGAAGAGGATACCTTATACTACCCCGATTTAAATCGATTCAATCGTCGCTGACCCGAACCCGACCCCGAATTCCAACCCGAAAAGTTTTCTCTCAACCCAATGCTAAAGATTATTCTTACTCTAAAATAAAAGTTTTTTGGTGAAAGAAAATATACATTAAAGTAAACACTTTCGTTAATCACTAAAAGTTAACAACAAAGCTTAACAAGCTGTTTAAAATATTTAAAAAACAAAAACTAGATTTTATGATGAGAGAAAAATTTTTGCTTCTATTTTTGCTTTTAATTGCGTTTTTAGTTTTATACTCAAATTTCCTAAAAAGCCTTCAAAGCATGCCTAAAATTGAAGTTGATAAGAAAGAAAACGTTTCCGAATTCCCTATTGCCGAAATTCCGACAGAAGGTTTCATTCAAGCTAATATAAGTATTGATGCAGTCTTGGTAGATAGAGCTCAAGTTAGTTTGAGGGCAGGTTGTTATCTCCTACAGGCAACTACAGATGCTTTTGTAGCTAACGCAATTCAAAAGGGACTAGAGGGGAAATTAGATTTTAGGCCAACAGTTTATGATGTAGTTGTTGATGCTTTCAGAAATCTGGGAATAAAAGTTTTGGCTTTGAAAATTTTAGAAATGAGAGAAAATACTTTTATTGGTCAATTGATTATTCAGCAAAAAGATAAAGTTTTATTGTTGGATATTAGACCAAGCGACGGGTCAGCAATTGCTATAAGAGCAAAAGCTCCAATATACATAAATGAGACTTTAGCAAAAGAAGTTGGAAGGTATGTTTGCTAAATTACTTTGTTGCTATATGCTTGCTACCTTTTGATGCACCAATTCCGGGAGCAGAATGCTGAACTCTTTTTATTGGAATTGCAAACTCACCCAATCTTCTTCCAACCATTTCTGGAGTTATTGTTATGGGTTGCCACTTTCCGCTTTTATCCCCTTGCTTCGCCCCCCCAACATAAACTCCAATCTTAGCTCCAATCATTTCAGGAAGAATTATCATATCTCTTAAATGAGTTTTGTGGAATTTTTCCGGATGTTTCCTAATTTTTTCAAGTAGCTTCTTTTGTTCTTCTGTTAACCCTCTTTTTAAGCTTCTTCTTATTCTTGCTGGAGCAAGCTTTATAAATTGGTCTAGAGAAAGGTTTTTTAATTCCTCTAATGTTAAGCCTTTCCATCTAAATTCTTTAGCCATAAATTTAATCTAAAAACGTATTTAAAAGCTTTGCTAAAAAATATTAAGAATGATTTACTACAACATTGATAATCTAGTAGTTGACTTGGATGGAACATTGATATCAAAAGAACTATCAAAAAAAGCTTTTGAAGAAATCTATTCTAGAGCTATAGCGAGATTAGAAGAAAAAGGAACTTTTGTCGCGGAAGAGTATAAAACTCCCAACTTTTATAATTTTCGTAAAATCAGTAAAGAAGTTAAAGAGTTTATCCCTTTGTTTCTAGAAGAATACGAAAGGATATTCGAAAAATTTAAAGATGAGCTTGAAAGAGAAAAAGATAGAGCACAAAAAATTTATGAA